>DASPXY010000032.1:0-9241 GCA_035637055.1 Gemmataceae bacterium
AAAGGTTTAATTACGACAGAGCGTATGCCGAGGCGGCCGAAGGCGTGATGGACATCCTCCTCGACCTCGACAACCGCCGCGGGGCGGGACGCCTGTATGTACCATGACCCCCTACTTGCTTGGAGCCTGGCTCATGAGCACCCCTGACCGCCTCGGCGGCATCATCCACACCTATCAGAAGTTCGACCCGGTCAACTTCCCCAGCCCGACGGCGCCGCCGCCCGACATGGTGTCGCCGGCGTTCGAGCACCTCCTCATGTACGGCAACACGCGCCAGCTCACCGAGGAGGAACTCGCCCGCGCCGTGCGCATCGACCCGAGTCAGATCGCTGGCCTCGGCGCCAGTCTCGAAGCCCTCATGGAGATCCTGCGCGAACGCAAACGCAAGATCCTCGCCACCTACGAAACCGGCCGTGCCGAGGCCGAAGCCCATCAGAACTTCCACGGGCAGGGCGAAGTCATGCGTCCGCCCAATGACCTCGCCAAACGCTTTCAGAAAGCCGTTCGCGAGGAGCAGTTGCACGAACTGGAACAGCTCTGGTATCGCACCGGCGATGAGCGCGGCAAGTTCGCCCGCCAACTCCTGCAGCTCGTCGAACGACTCGGCGAAAAATACCAGGTCGATGAACTGGCGGCGAAGTACGAGTTCACCGGCCGCACGCCGATGACGGTCCCCGAAGCCCTGGAGGTCAAACAGGAGCTAGAAGCGATCGACAAACTCCTCAAACAACTCGAAGAGGCGATGAAGACCGCTCAGATCGGTATTATCGACCTCGAAGAGCTGGCCAAGTTCGCGGAACCCGGTGACGTCGAACAGCTCAGCGCCCTGCAGCAGCAGATCCAGGATTACCTCCGCGAACAGGCCGAACGGCAGGGCATTGAGGAAGGCCAGCGCGGCGGCTTCCAACTCACCCCGAAGGCGTATCGCCTGTTCCAGTCGAAACTGCTCACGCAGATCTTCGAGGAGTTGCAGGCGTCGCGTTCGGGACGGCATCAGGGGCCGGTCATCGGCGAGGGCGCCATTGAGATGCAGCAGACCAAGTCGTACGAGTTCGGCGACTCGGTCACGAACATGGACATGCCAGCGTCGCTGGTCAACGCGATGCTGCGCAACGGCCCCGGTCTGCCGATCCGCATGGCGGCCGAGGACATCGTCATCCACAAGACGCGCAACAACCCCAAGTGCGCGACGGCGGTGCTGCTCGACATGAGCGGCTCGATGCGCTACGGCGGGCAGTACGTGAACGTCAAGCGCATGGGCCTGGCGCTCGACGGCCTGATCCGCAGCGAGTACCCCGGCGATTTCCTGCAGTTCATCGAGATGTACTCGTTCGCCAAGCCGCGGCGCCTCTCGGAAGTGGCGGCGCTAATGCCGAAGCCGGTGACGATCTACGATCCGGTGGTGCATCTCAAAGCGGACATGAGCGATCCGCGTATTAGTGAATTGCAGGTGCCGCCGCACTTCACGAACATCCAGCACGCCCTGCAACTGGGCCGCCGCTTCCTCGCGGCGCAGGACACGCCGAACCGGCAGATCGTGCTCATCACCGACGGCCTGCCGACTGCTCACTTCGAGGGCGAGATACTCCATCTCCTTTATCCACCGGACCCCAGGACCGAGACGGCGACCATGCGCGAGGGTCAGCGCTGCGCCCGCGAAGGGATCACGATTAACATCTTCCTGCTGTCGAGTTGGAACCAGTCGCACGAGGACATTCAGTTCGCGTACCGGCTGGCGGAATCGACGAAGGGACGGGTCTTCTTCACCGGCGGGCGCGAGCTGGATCGGTACGTCGTGTGGGATTACATCAAGCGGCGCAAGCAGATCATCTCGTGATGGCCGCGAGCGCCGTTGCCCTTCCCAGCACGCGGGACGGCGCGATACAATCGACGCAGGCGGGTCGAATGCCGGTTTCGTCTCATTCCATTCCACGCGGACACCCACGCTGGGGCTCTGGCCGTTCGGGGTGCGCGCTGCGGCTGAGACATCTGGCAGGATTCACTTGGCAAGGGTGGTGTGGTCGCTACAATTGAGACGGTTGTTTTCAGGAAGTGCTGCCCTTTGGCGATCCGTTTCAGGGAAAGCTGCGGACAGGGCGGTACGCTCGCTCAGACGGCGGGGTCGTCGGGGCAAAACCCGCGGCAAGAACAGGTGATCCTCCCGCCGCCCGAAACGGCAGCACGAATGCAAGGCGCATTCCAGGGAAGGGTTGCGGAGTGTGTTTGCTACTGCGTCCGACCTTTGTAAAGACACACTTGGACGAGCGGCGGGGTTTATCCCCGCCGTCTGGCCGGCGGGGATAAACCCCGCCGCTCGTTGGGTATGGCTTTCCAAAGGTCGGACGCAGTAATAGGCGAGAGGGGATACACCTGCGGCTGGCCATGTATTTCCCCAGACCACCAAACGGTGATCTACGGCGAAAACGCCGTCTACTAACATGTTCGGCGAAGACGGCAACTCGGAGACAACCACGCTCACCCGTGACTTTTCCTACCATCAAGCACCCGGACGACTGCCCGAACGGCGAGTGGCATGCAGTTATGTTTCCGACCGGCAAAGCTCGCCGGTATCGTGAGGTCAACGTATGGATGAAATGATCCCCTTTCTGCGGATGATTGCCGAGAACCCTGACGACGATGCTCCCCGACTTGTGCTTTCCGATTGGCTTGAGGAACACGAGCATCACGAACGTGCGGAGTTTATCCGTTTGCAGATTGAGCTGGCACGCATGGATCCAAGCGATGCAATGTATCCCGAAAAGACCGCAAAGATGCGTCGCTGTGGGGTGTTCACCAGGAAGGGGAAGCTCCGTTACTTCGATCATCTCCCGACCAAGGAGTGTAAGATCGCTTTCCACCGGGGATTTATTGAATCGATCAATACCGCGGATGCCGAAACGATTGACACTTCGGGGTTTGATCTCATTCCACTCCAAACGCTTCGCACTGGTAGCAAACTTATCGAGAAATTCAAAGGGTTCACGAAACTCAAATGGCTTGAGTACTCCGGACCGGACGCCTCTCCAGCAAAGTTGCTCGAGATATTTGGCCCCAAAGGTTGGATCAAAAACTTGGAGGAGCTTAGTCTTCCAGACCTCAACAAGGCTTGCCTTGAAGCCGGTGTGATTCCGCAATTCGATCTTCCCAGACTCCGAAACTTTTTCCTTTCCACGGATGCTTTTTACGGTTTGGGAGCCCCAGTCCCGAGCGACAGTGGGCAAGATGACGATGCGGATTACAGCAGGGCGCGTCCGTGGGGCGGGCTGCCCGATTCTTTGCCGAGGAACGCCCTCCCAAACCCGAAGACCTCGCTGGAACGATTCATCTGGCATTCTGAAGATGATTGCGATTTCTTTAACGACGAAGATTGGTATTGGCGTGGGCCAACAATGGAGTCTCTGGTAGAGCACCTGAAAACCCACGACCTGAAACAAATCGAAGTTGTGGTCGATTACGACGATCACGAAAATGGTGCCGAAGGCGTCATTGCTGCTCCCTACCAACAAAACCCGCTCGAATTATCTTCCACACTGGAACGAGTAACACTTGACGCTGGCGATCTGCAACTGCTGGAAGGCTCGACCCAAAAACTCAAAGCGCTTCGAGTTTACGGAGCTTACGACATTGACGAATATCTCTTCACACTCCTCAATCAGCCTGTCTGCTCGGAGTTGGAATCGCTCCATGTCGAAGTTCGTGGGGGAAGGTGGGGAACCGAACCAACAGGTGGCCCAGACATCAACTTCTCGAAACTGAAATCCCTTTGCCTGTCAGGGCCGTCATTGGGGCGTTTCTCGAACTGTCAATTTCCCAATCTCATTTCCTTGAGCTACTACGAACTCAAGACGATACTGAAAAGGGAATGGCCGAAACTTCAATGTCTCAACGTGAGCTTTGACGACCTTTCGGACTTGAAACTATTTGCTCAGTCCGATTGCTGCCCGAACCTTACCACGCTGACCATCGCGCGCTATTACCAGCCGACTGAGACAGACTTCTCGTTCCTCGCGAACTGCCCGCACATGCCCTTCCTCAGCCTGATCCGAATTTCCGCCTATCCCCAGGATGGAACTTACATCGTCGATGAAGGCAAACTCGTTCCCGTCCGTAGTGACGTGATGCTGAAGGAACAAACGCCGACAACACCATATCGAATTGCTATCGCCTTTTGAGTCAACCGTGATTGAACTTGAAACCAGACTTTTGCTCCCCCCTCCGATTTGCAGAATGAAGGCAGGCGATTGCCGACTTTCTTTTGTTCGTGTTGAAATAGGCCAAATGAAACGTGAGAAGGCCAGCTCTTCTGAGTTTACGCATGTCCACCCATCTCGAATCGGCACGCGATATTTACACCCGAGTCTTGGCGCATCTCCTCGCCCAGATTCGTATCGCTGCGGTTTGGGACGAGCCATTTTCACATATGTACTTCGAAGAGCTTTTTCCCGCGGACGTGTATGCCGCACTGTTGGCCCACCTTCCACCTGCCGATCAATATTGGACGGGGCCACACGATCCGAACGCGCGTCACTGTGTTCGCACTTTTTATAATCTCACAACTGTCGGGGTGCGACAGTTTCCCGTTGGCTGTCGCAATTTGTGGCGTGGGGTGGTTGCCGCCCTCACCGATCCGGAGTTGAAGCGCTGCCTGTATGGGAAGCTCGCACCGGATCTGATCCACCGCTACGGAGTCAAGGAAGCCGGGGTGCCCGATCTCGCGGGACATCCACGCCCAACCCTTTACCGTGATATCGAAGGGTACGAAATGCCACCTCACGCCGACACGCTCAAGAAGGTCGTGACCATGCACCTTTACCTCCCTGCCGACCTCAGCCAAATTCACCTTGGCACGGCCCTCTACCAGCGCAAGCCCGGTCCCCTCTCGCGGAGCGATTGGCAAGCGAGCTTCACGATTGCGAGGCAATTTGAGTTTCGGCCCAATAGCGGGTATGCCTTTGTCGTGAACAACAGCGTCTCGCGGCAGAGTTGGCACGGACGCGAACTGCTCCCCGCCGGAGCAGGCATCCGTAACACCCTGTTGAATACCTTCTTTTCTGAATCCCGACACGGTTACTCGGGGTATCTGGAGGAAGAAGCCGAGACACTCGAACAAGTTTCGACTACCCAGCCAAGTCAAACATCCCCAACAGACAATTCCTTCGACGCCGAAGGGTAACGGATGCAGGTCGGAAAAGAGGTCGGAAAAGAGGACGCAGCTCGATTCGCCTCGTTGTCTGGAGGACATGCCCTTGAACGCGAAGACCTACTCCCGGCGTCTGGTCCTTGCCGTGCTGATTTGGGGTTCGGCCTGGAGCGCGGCTCCCGCAGCGCAGGCGGGAAAGGATGGCGCCGAGATCCCCTGGGGCAAGCCGGTCGATGGGCTGGCTTGCCGGCTGGTGATTCAGCCCCGCTACGGGGTCGGTCAGGCAATCGCCGCCGTCGTCGAGGTGAAGAACACGTCGAACAAGAAACGCTACTTTGTGCCAAACCTCGATCCTTTCTCCTTCGATCACACAACCGTCGAGTTGACGGGGCCCAAGGGAAAAGTCGAGCAAACCTTCTTCTCCCGTGGCCGGAACCTGCGCGTGGACCATTTCCAGCCGATCGAGCCCGGGGAGGTCAAACGCTTTGCGGTGACCGACCTGCGTGATTTTTTTCTCACCCTGAACGAATGGCGGCCCAATCCGTCGCTGGGAGCGAGCGGGAGAATCTCTCCTTCGGGGGCAACGATCCGATTGGCTGACGGCAATGTGGTGGCCACGGGGAAGTATACCGGGCAACTCCGCTTCCGCAGTCCGAAGGTGCCGCCGCGGTTTCTCGTCAGCTGGAGCGTTGACGCGGGCAAGAAAGTGAGCAACTACAAGGATGCCCCCCCGGAGGTGACCGCCGGTCAGTGGGCGGGCGAGATCGTGTCCGCGCCGGTGGCGTTCGACCTGGCGCCCCTGGGCAACGACGACCTGGTGGTCCACGAATGGGGCGTGTTCACGGTGTTCAACGACGCGAAAAAGGCGAACGTCAACCGCAAGGAAGAATGGGGCAGCCTGCCGAGCTTTTTCTACCGGCAATTTCCGAAGGAACGGCTGCGCTGGGTGCCGTCCGCCTGGGACAAGCCGGTCGTGTACTTCTACGCCAAGCAGACGCCAATGCGCGTGAGCGTGAAGGTGACGTTTGCCGATCAGGGGGTGCCGGTGGTGTGGTGGCCGGCCGTCGCCGACCCGGTGGACGACGGCGGTTTCCGCACGGCTCGCGAGCCGAAGACACCCCGGCCCTTCCGTTCGCTGACCTGGGAGGCCTGGCTTGGCGACCAGGTGCCGCAAACACCACTCAGGGATCGTCACGCCCCGTTGATGAAGGTCGAGGATTTCGCGTTGCCGGCCGACTGCTGGCTCAAAGACGCGCGCCTGCCCGGCGCCTCACGGTTGACTGTCGTCGGCAACATCGAGGGACAGCCCAAGGTCATTTTCCCCGGATCAAAAGACCGGCCGGAAACCGAGCGTTTCCTCTATTACGACGGCCTCGTCCCTGCCCCCGACTACCTGCGCTGCGAGCAAGTCGATGCCGCGTCCGTGACCCTGCGCAATGGGACTAAATTCGACCTCACAAGTCTGTTTGTGGTGGACCGCCGCGTCAAGGACACCGTGGGCTTCGCTGCCGTGGGCGATCAGCAAGCCGGCCGCGGCGGGCTCAAGGCCGGCACCAGCATGAAGATCGAGCCCAAAGCCATCGCCGCGAAGGATTGGCCCGCCGCCGGAATCAAGCAGGTCCGGCAGGCCCTGCGCGACGCCGGCCTGTTCAAGGAGGAGGCCGACGCGCTCCTCACGATCTGGCAAAAGCGGCTGCTGGAAGCCGAAGGCGTCACCGTCTTCCACATTTTGCCGCCGCGCGAATACGACCGCATGTTGCCACTGGACATCCTGCCCGCTCCCGCCGTCAAGCCGGTGCGCGTCGGGATCGCCTTGCACCCGCACGTCGAGATCGAGCCGGAATTGACCATCCGGGTCGGCGCCCTGATCCGCCAGCTTGCCGACGCAAAGTTTGAGAAGCGCGCCGCTGCCAGCAAGGCGCTGTTAGAGATTGGCCCGCTGGCGATTGGCATGCTCCGCGCTGAGCTGCAGCGGGAGCCGACGTTGGAGGTGAGGCGCCGCATTGAGGGCGTGCTGGAACGGGTCGATGCGGCAGACTGGTTGCAGTTGCCGGGGAAGGCGAAGAAGACCGAGAAATAACACGGATGCGCTGAACGGTCCCAGGTTTCGCAGGCATGAGGTACGCGCCTGGCTACGGACGATCGGGCTTCCCTTGCTCGGGGAGCCTCAGTGCCGCGATTACGCGCCGGTAGCACTCGCGGACCTGATTCTCCAAGTCCTGTTGGTTCCTGAGTAACTCTTCGGTGAACGTCGGGAGGCTCACGCCGAGTAACTGCTCGACGGCCCAGGCGCAGCGGCCACTTTCCACAAACAGATCTTGCTCGACCATCAGGCCGTGACCGTGGAAGGCCATTTTGCCGGCCCGCATACGGCTCGGGATAAACAGATCGGCATAGTTGCCCAGTTTCACCTCCTTCGCCGAGCGCAGCCTCTCCAGCAGGGCCATGACGAGTTGTTGCTGCGTTCGTTCAGGGAGCGTGGCCTTCCATTTGTCGGGGAGCCGCCAGAGTTCGGCGAAATCCTCGGCTGTCACCAGGTTGCGGACGGCCTCCCGTACGCGCGGGTCGGCGTCTGCCGGAGGTTTCGTCTCCGTTTTCGGCGGCTTACCCGGAAGGTCCGCTTCAGGCCGTGCTGCCTTCCGGTCAGCCCCTGGCACCTGCCAGCCGACGACCATGAAGAATAACAAGGCCGCCCCAAAGGCAATCCGGGTATTCAGCATGATGCGTAACCCTCCTTATATCCAACATTTAATATCGGTGAAGGTGTGTGTTGTCCTGCGCACCTTCGCCAACCCGCAACGACTCCGTTCGACCGAGAGCGGATCAGAGTGGGGTTGGGTCCAGGGGAGGTCCCTCGCCGCGCGGGAGGTACGCTGCCGGTAGCGGCTCTCGGTGGGGGAGTTGGCCAACTGCCCCCGAGACGGTTGGCCAGTTGGCCGCGAACTCCTGAGACGACCCAAGCGCTCTCCCAGCAGTAAGTTGCATCATCAGACCTCGCGGCCACCGTGGCCACATCGGTGGCCGCGAGGTCTGATGCCGCTGCTTGAGGGCCCAGCTGGCCGCAGGCTGGCGCACCGGGTTGTCCCCGCCCTCCGCCACTGCGCCTCTCTCCCCTGAACCGCTCTATTCTACCCAGTTTTGCGCGCACAGCCCACAGCGAGCCGCCTTGACGCAAACCGTTCGAGCCTCTACCATCCCGCCACTTGGCAGGCTGCCTCTCTCGGGCGGCGGCAAGTCGGCCGGAGGCGCGGAACTCAAGAGGCGAGGTAAATCATGGAAGGGCTCGCGGTGCAGTCCCCAAAGCGAGGAGCCGAAACGGATCCATCCGGCCGACGGCGCGACCTGGGCTTGCTGGCATTGCTGCTCCTGGCGGCTGTCGGCATGCATGGCTGGCTACTCTACCACACCGAGGTCGCCGCCCGCGATAGCATCGGCTTCATCTCCCACGCACTCGCTTTCGAGAAGCAGCCGTGGCGCACCGTGCATCGCCACCACCATCAGCACCCCGGCTATCCCCTGTCCGTGCTGGCCGTGTCGTGGCCGGTTCGTGCCTTCGTCACCGGGACCGAGCCGGACCTGATGCGGCTCGCCGCCCAGGTGGCGACGGCCCTCGCGGGCATTCTCCTCGTCATCCCGATGTACTACCTCGGCAAACACTTCTTCCACCGCGCCGCCGGCTTCTGGGCCGCCCTGGTGTTCCAGTGTTTGCCGGTCAGTGGTCATGTCCTCTCCGACGGCCTGTCGGAAGGGCTATTCCTGTTGCTGACTGCGGTTGCCTTGCTGTTTGCCTGCCGGGCCGTCGAGGGCAACTCGCGGAAACTGTTCGCCTGGTGCGGCGTCTTCTGCGGCCTGGCGTACCTCACCCGACCGGAAGGCGCTTTATTGCTGGTCGCCACGCTGGTCGTGCTGCTGCTCATGCAGTTCATCCCCGGCTGGCGCCGGCCCTGGCGGCAACTGACGGGCTGTGGAGCGGCACTCGTGCTGCCGGCGCTGGTCGTCGGTAGCCCTTATTTCTTGGCGATCGGCGGGTTCACCTTGAAACCGAGTGTCCGGCAGGTCATCGGCACGTCAGCAGATCGAGGATCGAGGATCGAGGATCGA
>DASPXY010000033.1:0-3465 GCA_035637055.1 Gemmataceae bacterium
CGGACGAACGGCCCGGAAGTGGCCCCTGAGCGGCCAGATCACCACCGGGCCGTTCGTCCGCGGACCGTACATTGGCTGCATCCTGGACCGGCGCCGCCTCGTGTGGCTCGATCCGGAGCAGCCCACACCGCTGCCGGGCAAGGATTTCGCAGCAGACACGGTAGGTGAACCGTTGCTGCTCGACGGTGTGGTCATTGTGGCGGACCAGCGCGGTGAGTTCCACGCTCTGGAATTGGGCAAGCGCGAGGCGTTGCGTCCCGGCTACACGCTGAAAGCGAACGCCGCGGCGACCGCGGCCCCCGTCGTATTTGGTGAGGATCGATTATTCGTACCGCTGACCGACGGTACGGTGTTGCTGCTGTCGCGGCGACACTTCCAGCATCCGCTGCGCGGCGTGCCACTATTCCGCTAATAAGCGATGGCTTTTATCCCTGTTGGATGTTGGACGAGCCGGAAGCGTGAGCGACGGGCAAGGGAGACCGTCGCTCACGCTTCCGGCTCGTCCAACACGCCCAACGCTCACGGGGAGAGCTTATCCAGGTCGAGCACCTCGCCACCGTTGCGCGTGATGGCGGCTCGTAGCGTCGGCACGTCGAAGCCGCGGCGCACGAAACGCACCGACCCATCCGCCATCAAGATGTTGAACCCTTCCTTGAACAGGCCGCCGAGGGTCGGCAGATCCTTCTTCGGGTCGAAGGGGATGTCGTCCGGCTTGGTCCACGGCACCGCCTTGCCCGCCTCCACCGCCAGGATGGTGTTCGACGTCCCGTCCGTGATCGCCGGCAGCCGGATTCCGGTCGTCCCCTCAAAGATGGTGCCAGGGCCGGTGAAGACCTGGTAGAACGTCGTGTTTGGCCCCGCCGCGGCCCCGCCGACCGGAGCGTAAACCATCGGCATCTTGTCGAGCAACTTCTTGTTGTGTTCGCTGTCCCACGGCTCGTCGAGTTTGAACTGCTGGTAGAGGGCGTTCTCGTCGATGAAAGGCAGGATGGCGACACGCCAGCTCAACAGCGGCTTGCCGTCCTTGCTGTAGATCGCGTTGGTGGGGAACTTCTTGTAGGTGTCGTGGTAATTGTGCATCGCCAGGCCGATCTGTTTCAGGTTGTTGGCGCTGGCGCGTTGCTGCGCAGTCTGACCGGCACCCTGTGGAGCGCGCCTTGCCGCTCGGGCCTCCTCCTGCGCAAGACGGGCGGCGCGCTGGCGAACTTGCGCCAGTCGCTCCTGGGCCTCTTGCAGTGCCTGGCGTGTCTGGTCCAGGTTGGCCCGAAGGCGTTCGATCTCCTCCTGCAACCGGGCCTCCTCGCCGCCTTCCTTGCCCTGGCCTTTTAACAGCGGGATGCGCTTGAGGATCAAGAGGCTGGTTTTCTTGCCGACCTCGGTCTTGAATTCGCTCGGGCGGGCCCCGCCGGGTTCGCCGCCGCAGACCTTCAAGGTGTCGCCGTCCAGGATGAAGATCCCCTGCACGCTCTCGTTGTTCATCGTCACGTCGATGGTCATGGGCTTCTTCGCCATGTCCACCTTGTAGTCGCCTTCCAGGGTCATGCCCATGATTTCCAGCGTAATCTTGCCCTTCGCCAGGGTGAGCACGATCGTTTTCGCGATCTCCTCGGGCAATTTCTCGCCGCCCTTCTCCGCCGACATGACGGCCCAGCTGCCCTCGATCGTGGCCTTGCCGGTTTTCTCGGTCTTGCCCTTGACCGGGCCGCCCTGCTTGACCCCCTGGGCCCGCTTGAAGACAAGCAAGATCGCCTGCGAGCCGGCGCCGGCCTTGAATTCCGTCGGCCGCGCTCCGCCGGGCTCGGCAGCACACACCTTGAGCGTGTCTTTCTCAAAGAGGTAGATGCCGTGAGCCGTGTTGCCCTCGACCACCACGTCGATGGTCTTCGGCTGCTTGGTCGGATCGATGGTAAATGAACCCTCCTTGACCTCGCCGATGACCTCGAACTTCACCTTGTCGCCGTTGACCGTCAACTTGATGGTGTTGCGGACCGCCTCGGGGTATTCTTCGCCGCCCTTTGCTGCGAAGGTGACGTCCCACCGACCCTGAAAGAGTTCGATTTCCTTCGTTTGTTTGCCGCCGGCGGGCGCCTGTTCCTTGGCCCCTTCCTTCACGCCGCCGACCGGGCGAAGGGTCGCCAGCGCTGTCTGCGTGCCGCCCTCGGATTTGAACTCCGTCGGCCGGGGCTGGCCCGCCTCGGCGATGCAGATTTTCAGGTTCTTGCCATCGAAGGCATAAATCCCCTCTGCGGTCTTGTCGTCGAGCGTCAGATCGATGGTCCGGGGCTTCTTGCCTGCGTCGATCTTGAAAGTGCCGTCCTTGTTGATGTCGAGGATCACGAGGGTGGCCTTGTCGTCCTTGAAGGTCAGCCGGATCGTTTTCGCGATCTCCTCCGGGATGTCTTCGCCCCCTTTTTGGAGGGATACGATCTCCCAGGTGCCTTGAAGGCGATCCTGGTCGCTTTTCTTCCCCTTGCCCCCTTCCTGGGTGCGGGCGTACTGGGCGGTCGTGCCGAGCACAACCAGCGCCAGCAGGACGGCCGCGGCGCTCCTCAACTTCTTCGTTGGAACCATGACTGGCACTGCTCCTTGTTCTGAAACAAAAGAGTGGCTGGCGGGTGACGGGTGGCGGGTGGCGGGTGGCGGGTGATGGGGGAAGAAGGAACTTACGCTCTTCTCCCGCCACCCGTCACCCGCCACCCGCCACGCGAAAGACGCCGTCCCCTACTATAGTCAAGCGGAGCGCTGTCGGGGCAAGAATTTTGCGAAAGGGGGCGTTTGGGGAGGAAAGGGTTAGTAGGCGGTTCCAAGAACCCCTCCCCCCAACCCCCTCCCCTGCAAGGAGAGGGGGAGCCAGAGCAACACCCCTTCTCTTCTCCCCCTCTCCGTTGCGGGGAGGGGGTTTGAGGGGAGGGGTTTTTCGCTCCTAGTAGGCGTTGCGGTGGAATAGGCCGCGCCAGACCGTCATCCACAGGATGCGCAGGTCGAGCCAGGGCGTCCAGTGGGTGATGTAGTACAGGTCGTACTGGAGGCGCTTGCGCAGCGATGTGTCGCCGCGCCAGCCGTGGACCTGGGCCCAGCCGGTGATGCCCGCCTTGACGCGGTGCCGGGCCATGTAGTTGGGGATGGTCTTGCTGAACTGCTGGATGAATACGGGCCGTTCCGGCCGCGGGCCGACCAGGCTCATGTCGCCCACCAGCACGTTGAGGAGCTGCGGCAGCTCGTCCAGGCTGGTGCGGCGCAGGAACGCCCCGACGGCGGTGCGGCGCGGGTCGTCCTTCTGCGTCCAGCCGGCCCCGGCTTGCTCGGCGTCGGCGCGCATGCTGCGGAACTTCAGCATGAAGAAGCGCCGGCCGTTCAGCCCGCAGCGCTCCTGGCGGTAAAAGACCGGCCCCGGGCTCGTCAGCTTCACCAACAGCGCGATCACCAGCAGCAAGGGCGCCAGCAGCACCAGCCCCACCAGCGACA
>DASPXY010000034.1:0-2526 GCA_035637055.1 Gemmataceae bacterium
ACACGCCCTTCTGGCCCTTGCCCTTGAAGACCTTGGCGTCCTTGGCCAAGGTCATCGTCATTTCCTCGCCGACCGGCTGGCCCTTGTCGGTCTTCTTGAAGGTGATTTTGTCGCCATCGATCTTGCTGATGGCGGCCGTGAAGTCCGCCGCCATGGCGACGCTCACGGTGCAAACGGTCACGACTGCGGCACATAGGAACTTGCGCATGGGGTCTCCTCCGAGAGCTGTTCCCAACAAGGTACGCTCGCTCCCGACACGTTGTCGGGACGTGATCTCTTGAAGCAAAACCGGCGATAGTTGAGCGTCGAAGGATGGTTTGGAAGGTCGCGAGTTTGAGCGAACCTACCCCACACCATCAGCACATGATGAAACCACCGTCGTTATAGAAAGTTTCGGGCAAGAGTATAGCCTTTTTTCGGAGACGAGGTTGGATAAAGCGCTTTTCATCTCACCCAGGCGTCTCGCGAGGACCGCGGCGGCTGCGCCCGAAGGGTCGCCGATCAGACGACGACTTCCTCGCGGTACAACTCAAAGGCGGCCTCCCAGGCGTCGTACTCGGTCGGCAACACAGGCTGGGTGGTAATGGCGTCGGGGCCGTCGGCGGCGTAGCGGAGCGCTGCGGACCACTGACCGTTGTCCGCACGGCGGACGCTCAGGAAGGCTTCGCGCAGGTTGGGGCCGTACAGGCGGTACGTGTCGGTGCCGGCCGGCTCGGCCTTGCCCTGTCGTTGCTTGAACCAGGAAGGGAGGATCGGCGTCATCGCTTGGTTCTCCGCGGCGGTCGGTGCAGTCCGTTCCGTGGGCCTTGCCCGATAGAGTATCCGGCGATGACAGCGAGACCAGGCAGCCGCTCAACGCCATTGCGGCGTCGGCTGCGTGGTGACGGGAATGTTCGGAGCGATGTTCTGCGATTCCACCGGGATCGGCAGCTGAGCGCGTCCGCGGCGCTCCTGTTCCGAGATCGAGTAGCGCGGATCATCCACCCGTTGCGGGTCGCGCGGCTGAAGCGGCCCTTGGACACTCTGACAACCCGCCAGCACCAACACGCCCAGGATCAACAGACGACGCATCTTCGCCTCCTTCCTCCGACGCCTCCCGCAGCCCTGCGCCCGGGACTGCTTTTATTATCGAACCCGTCTCGCGGGCGAGCGCAACTCGCCGCGAAAAAAGTTGCGGATTTCCCTGCAGCGCGGCGCTCTGGAGCGCAGGAAAGGCAGAGGTCAGGGTCAGAGGTACCGAGTACGGAGTACCGAGTACCGAGTACGGAGTGCGAAGTACCGAGGAGGAATGATGGTCCTCGGGTCAAGCGATTCTTGCCCCTCACTCGGCACTTCGTACTCCGGACTCCGTACTCGGTACTTCGTACTCCGTACCTCAGACCCCTGACCTCTGCCTTTTCAGGTAGGGCTCGCAAAACATTCAGCCCGCCGCCGTAAACGCAGCAAACGTGGCATTTTTTCCGGGCTTTTTTCCGCTGGCGCCTTGTTTTTTCTCACCCATACATTATCTAGGTTAGGTGGCGGGCGCGGAACCCCGCCAGGAGCCAACAGAGCGCCCAATCAACCTCAACCCCCTCCCCCGCAGAACCATCCCGACCCTCGGAACCAGGCCCCCGGCCCCAGTCCCCCGCCGGCGCGCCCCAACGAGACCTCGATGAACCGCCTCGACAAGCTACGATCCTACCATCGCGGCCGTGCAATTAACAGAACTGCACGCGCGATTGTCCGCTAGCTTCCAGGTTTCCGTCCCGGAACCGCCGTCCTCGTGGTGGAGGATGCGGCTGTGCCGAGCCGACCGCCTCAAGGTTCCCGCAGCCCCGGTTTTCGCAACCTGAGAACTGGTGGAGGTCTTCGCAGCCGTGCAAGCGCCTGCCCTGGACCTACCCGCCAGCCTTGACAACTTCTTGACGAAGGGAACATTGATGGGGTTCTTCAACTTCTTGCGCCCCGGCAAGGGAGCCCGCGCACGGACCGCCACCCCGCCGCGCCCGCAACTCAGCGTAGAGGGGCTTGAATCGCGCGTTGTGCCCTATGCCCTCTCCGGCACCGCCTGGCCGCATCCCGAAATGGTCACCATCAGCTTCGTCCCCGACGGCACCGTCCTCGGCTCGAATGCCAATGGTTTCATCACCAGCAACCTGTTCAGCAGTTTCACCAGCAAGTTCGGCTCGGACTGGGCCTGGCAAAGCCAGGTCCTCAAGGCCGCGCAGGCGTGGGCGCAGCAGACCAACATCAACTTCGCCGTCGTCCCGGACGACGGCGCCGACATCGGCGCAGGCGACTTCCAACAAGGCGCACCGACGCACGGCGACATCCGCATCGGTGGCTACAATTTCGGCACCGCTACCCTGGCCCAGGCCTACGTGCCGCCGCCGATGAACAACTACTCAATCGCCGGCGACCTGCAGTTCAACACGGGCAAGACGTGGAACATCAACAACACTTACGACATTGCCACGGTCGCACTGCATGAGATCGGCCACAGCCTGGGGCTCTATCACAGCCCGTACAGCACCGCGGCGATGT
>DASPXY010000035.1:0-3328 GCA_035637055.1 Gemmataceae bacterium
GCCCGAGAATCGGTTCGTGGGGAATAACCGCACCCGCTATATCAACGCGGAGTTCGACGGGCTAGTTGACCGCTACCTGGCCACCATCCCACGTGCCGAACGCATGCAGATCGGCACTCAGCTCGTGCGGCATTATCTCGAGAACCTGATGTCGCTGGGCCTGTTCTATCAGGCAGAGCCTCATTTCACCTCACACCGCATTCGGAACGCGCCGCCGAGCAAGGGCAGCCAGACGTGGAGCGCCCAGGAGTGGGACGTTATTTGAGGCGAACGTTGGTGAATTGCCGCTGGCCAGGCCATTCGTCGGAACCGCCATCGTGGCGGCATCAGCCGCCTGTCGCTGGGTGTCGTCACGCGTTGCTGGAAGTCGGTTTCGTGCCTGCATCCGCGCTGCTTCGCCTTTCAGTTGTCGCCCGGTGTCGCCCTTCGTCGCAGGGGGCCGCGACCCGTAACTACCGGCGTAACTACCAGAACGCTTGCTGTGTGAAGCAATTAACCGCAGCCGTCTCTCCACCGGATGCACCGTGTCATTGTCGACGGAGCAATTTTCATTCGCCCCGTTGGTGGAGGCCAGTCCGCGAGTTCCGTCTCGATCCTATTCTCACGTTTCCCTTAAGTCCTCCGACCGATTCCTTACCGGGCTGACGTGGCAGGCTGAGTATGATGGGCACTGATTTCTCGAACGTCTACAGGCGGCCACCGAGGGCACGGAGCTGTTCGTCGAAGAGGTGCTGCCGGTGGCACCCGATCTTTAGAAGCCTTGCGCACGAGGAGGGGAGCCATGGAACCCGAGGTCGGCGAGCGGGCCCTGCCGTCGCTATCCGTTGCGGAACGAGACCGCCGGTGGGACCGGGTGCGCGAGTTCATGAAGGAAGCCGGCATCGACGTGCTGGTCGCGCCGCCCAACACCGGCGGCAACGAGCGCAACCAGGCGGATGCCCGCTACCTGACCCAGTTTGGCATGAACGGCGAGCAGATCGGTTGCGTGTTCCCCCTGAACGGCTCGGTCGTCGGCTTCGGCGGACCATCCACCCGCCTGGTGTCCGGCTGGATCGACGACGTACGCAGCGCCGGCCGCAACTTTAACGAGGCGATTGTCGATGCGCTAAAAGAGCTGGGTGTCGACCACGGAGTGATCGGCGTGTGTGGGCTTCAGCCGGGCAAGTACAACCTGATGCGGGTGCCCGACGGGGTGGTGGGCTCAAACCTGATGGATTTGCTGCGTCAGACCTTCCCGCAGGCGCGGATGGTGAGCGCCACGGACGTCATCGGGGAGGCGCGGATGACCAAGGGCGTCGAGGAAGTCGCGTTCCTCGAACGAAGCACCGCGATCGCTGAAGCCGGCCTCGACGCGTTGCTGGAGACGGCGCGGCCGGGCATTCGGGAGAGCGCCTGCTATGCGGCCATGATCGCAGCGGAGATCGAGCAGGGCTCGGCCCTGCCATTCAAGCTTTCATGGGAGTCCGGCCCGGCCGGCCATATCTATGGTCGCCTCACGCAAGCAACCCAGCGGGTCCTGCGGGATGGGGACCTGATCATCAACGAGATCGAGGGGAGCTGGGGTGGGTATATGGCCCAGATCGATACGTCGACCTACGTGGGCCACACACCGGCCGACTGCCAGCATGCCTGGAGTGTGGCGACGGACTCGTTCGAGCGCACGGTTGCGGCGATGCGCCCCGGCGTGACGTTTGGGGAGATGCTGGACGCGTGCGCGGCCACCCCGCAGGTTGCGGGTTGGGGAGCGCGTCTCATTCTGCATGGCCGTGGTCTGGGCGATGAAGGGCCACTCATCACCTTTCCGCCGTACGATCCAGAAGTGACGGCGCGCCCGCTCCAGGAAGGCAACACGTTCATCATTAAGCCGAACGTCAGGCGCGAGCACGAGGGGGGCATGGCCATCTTCGGCGACACGGTGACGGTCACGGCCACCGGCGCGCGTCGGCTGGGCCAACGCCCGCTGGACTTCGCGACGTACCACGTGACGGCGTAACCAAGCGGCTACGTTTTAGTTCATCAGCTCGCCCATGCCGGGCGCCCGGCGACAGGACAGAGCCACGAAGGACGCCGCCGGCGGGGCGCAGTCCCCGCGGTCAGCTTCCTCAGGACGAGGTGGCTGCAGGTTAGTTGAGGTCCCATAGATAGGTCTTGCGGGAAAACGTACCGTACAGCGGATTGCCGGCCGAGCCGCCTGCTACGTCCTCAAAGGCCTGGATGCTGGTGGTGGAGGACGAGACCAACCTCGCCGAAGCCATCGCGTACAACCTGCGCCGAGAGGGGTACGATGCGTCCACCGCGGTAGATGGTTACTCTGGCCTCGATGCCGCCCTCGTTCAACGCCCAGAGGTCCGGGTCCTCGACCTGATGCTGCCGGGTTTGGATGGTCTCGAGCTCTGTCGACGCCTGCGGCGCCGCAGCGCGGTGCCGATCATCATGCTTAAGCGCTGCGACGGTGCTGGGCACCAAGACCGAAAGCCACGCGAAGCAAAGAAGCGTCGCAGTCGTTCTCGATAACAACCGTTTCCCAGCCGGCCCATGTGACGCCGGCATCGCAGGAGACTATCGTCGTTCAGTTATCACGACCACCAACGTGCACTCTCCCTGCCAGTGACGCCAGCAGAAACAGCCCGATCGCTGTGAGGACGATGGCACCGCCCGGTGCGAGATCGAGCGTGTAGGAGATAACTAGCCCGAGGAGCGCCGAGACGGCTCCGAACGCCATCGCGGCAAGCAGGGTCGTGTGGAAACTGCGGGCTATCTGAAGGCTCGCCGCGACCGGGATCACCAGGAGTCCGGCGACGAGGAGAGTCCCCACTACAGGCAATGCCGCGACCACAGTTATGGCGGCGAGGAAAACGACCAGATAGTTCAGTGCTTGTACAGGCAGCCCGGAGACGCGCGCAAGCTCTTCATCGAACGTGACTGCAAGGAGCTCCTTTGAGAAGAGCGCCAAAGCCGCTACCACAACAAAGCCCGAGGCCCCGATTATTACTAAATCGCTCTCTGTCACGGTCAAAATGCTCCCGAACAGGTACGCGAAGAAGCTCGCGTTCATTCGCCTACCCAGTCCCGCCAGGACGACGCCGAGCGCGATTCCGCCATAGAACACGACCGCTAGCGCCATATCGCCATGCTCGCGGCGCGCGGCTCTAAGCCGCTCGATGGCGATCGCGCCTGCGGTTGCAAAGATCGCCGCGCCGCCGAGTGGTGGCAAGCCGGCCAACCAGCCAGCGGTAACGCCCGCCAAGGACACATGCCCCAGGCCGTCACCAATCAGCGACAACCGACGCAGGACCAGGTAGACGCCAATCGCCGGGCAGATGACGCC
>DASPXY010000036.1:0-2297 GCA_035637055.1 Gemmataceae bacterium
TCATCATGAAGAGCTTCTGCGGCAGCGCCGGCTCCATCGCTCGCTCGCAATCGCAGGCAGCCGTCCGCGGCGGCCGACCGAAGATGCGGAAGGTGTAGTTCAGGGCCTGCGCCGGGCCGCCCTGAAGCTGACTGGCGCCGACCTCGATCGCACGGCTTCCTATCTTGATCTCGGGACCGTATTTCTCGGTCGCCCCGAGGGCCGTGTTCAGCACGTCCACGACGACCTCGGCCATCAGCGGCCGGACGTAACTGTGAGCGTAGTTGTTGCGGTCCAACTTGTTCGTCGCGTTCGTCTTCGACGTCAACTGGTAGACGCGCGACATCAAAATGCGACGCTCCAGATGGCGAATGTCGAACTTGTGATCGATGAAGTCCTTCGCCAGGGCGTCGAGCAACTTGTCGTTGCTGGCCGGGTTGGCGAGCGAGAAGTCATCGACGGGATGCACGATGCCGATGCCGAAGTACTGGCCCCAGAGACGGTTGACGAAACTGCGGGCAAAGAACGGATTGTCCGGCGAACGCATCCACGCGAACAGGGCCTCGCGGGCGTCCTTGCCGCGCTCGATCTGGATCACTGGACCGCCAAGCGCCTGCGCCGGCAAGAACCCGTTCGTGTCGGGGTGCTTCAGCGACTTCACGTTGGCGGCGAGGAACACCTCGCGCACCACCGGGAACTGATTGTTGTTCGCCTTGGGGAGTTTCGCCTTGCGGGCGACGTTCTCCGCGTCGATGGCTTTCTTGGCCTCGGGCGACGTGCCGAAGGTCACCTGCCCGAAGATATTGGCATAGGCTCGATATTCGGCCTGAGTCCAGCGATCGAAGGGGTGCTTGTGGCACTGGGCGCACTCCAGCCGCACGCCCAGGAAGGCGGCCGCCGTCTTCTCGCCCCACTGCTCGATCGGCACGTTCTGTTGCCGGCGCCAGAACAGATCAAGACTTTGACGCTCCGCATAGGGGTACTCGTGGCCTTTCGTGGCGGCCTCGTCGATCAGCTTCGTCTGTTCAAGCCATTGCTCGACTGCCAGGCCATCGCGGCTGGTCGCACACAACACGCCGTGGACGATCTCATCGTAGGGCCGGTTCTCCTGCAGTCGCTTGCGGAACCAATCGTGCCACATCTGGCTGCGCTTGGCCTTGAGGAGAACGGGTTGCTCCAGCGCCAGCGTGTCGTTGCCGGTGATGTCGCTGAACTTGGTGGCCCACAGGGCGGCGTGCAGCGGGTGAGCGAGGAGTTCGTCGATCTTCTTCGCCCGCTTGTCCGGATCCTTGCTGGCGAGGAAGGCGCGGACGTCTTCGGGCGAGGGCAGCGTGCCGAGGGTGTCGATGGTGACGCGGCGCAGGAACTCTTCGTCGGGGGAGAGGTCCGACGGGACCATGTTCAACAGCCGCAACCGGGCGAAGACCTCGCGGTCGATGTAGTTGACCTCGGGGACTTTCGGGTAGGCGAAGCCGGCGGGCAGATCCATCGGCACCAGGACGCGCAACGGCAGGACGTTGCCGCGATAACTCACGACGATCGACGTCGAGCCGGGCTTGAGGGCCTTGATCGCGCCCAGGCCGGAAACCTCGGCGACGGCGTCGTCGTTGGTGCGGAAGTCGCAGAAGGTGGTGATGTCGGCTTCGGAGCCGTTGGCGAAGGTCGCAGTGACGCGAATCGGAGTCTCCTCGCCCGCCTTCTTGAACGCCAACTCCGGCGGGGTGATCTTGACCGACTTGACCTCGCCGCTGCCCTTGTCGCGCGGAGCGCCACTGACGATCCACTCGCGGAAAACGCGATATTGCCAGGAGTCCTTGCCGAAGCGCATGCCGCCGCCATGCTCGACGGAGCCAGTCGCCTTGAGCAACAGCAAGCTCTGGTCGGGATCGACGGGGTTGATACGCCGGGCCAGGGCGTCGCGCGTCAGGGCGTAGTAGTCCTTCTCAGGTTCGTAGCCGAACAGCGACAGGCGAAAGCCGCCCTTGCCCTGGAAGGAGCCGTGGCAGGAGCCGGCATTACAGCCCATGCGGCCGAACAGGCCCATGATGTGCCGCTCGAAATCGACGCGCTCCAGGCTGGTGTTGTTGGGCAGGTTGACGGCAGCGCGGCCGACGGCCGGCTGCAGCAGGACCGCGGTTAGCGCGGCGGCGCATAGGATGCGGAATGGGGTCATGCCGATCGCATGCATTCCTCGACCTCCTCAGGTAGGGCCCGTGGTTCCTGGTGGGCCTGGGCGAAAGTGTCACGGGCAGGACGGTCAGGCGGGGTTTTGGGGTAGGAGGGATGTTCGTTTTTCCTGACAAGCCATCCCTATCCAC
>DASPXY010000037.1:0-2006 GCA_035637055.1 Gemmataceae bacterium
CCGGCAGAACTCCACGCCGTCCTTCGCCGCCGCCACCCAGTTCAGGAAGCACTGCCGCACGTGGTCGTCCTGCACCGCCAGGTTCTTCGGCGCCAGCGATGCCTTGATGCGGTTCTGCATCGCCAGCACGTCCTTCTTCTCGATCCGTGTGCAGTCAAAATAGTGGACGAAATGGACGACGTAACCCTTGGCAACGAAGCGCTGGGCGATGAACTCGTAGCGTGCGGGGCTTTCGCCCAGGCAGTCGAGGCCGTACAGCATCACCAGCGCGGGGTGCTTCCCCTTGCTCTTGGGCTGATAGTTCCAGACCGTGATCTTGTGCTGGCCACTGGTGTAGTTGGCGATGGTCTTGACGCTGGGTGGCGTGGACGGGATGAGTCCTGCCTCGGTCGGGCTTGCCCAGAAGGAAAAGGCGGCCAGGCTCGCCAGGACCAGCCCGGTCAGGGCATAGCCCGTGCGGCACATGTGTGAGGAGTTCTGCGGGGTGTTCTGCATCTTCGGGCTCCCTGGGGGCCGGCAAGGACCAACAACAGATATTATACGGGAGCGCGCCTCCGGCGACAGTAATTTGCGCCTCCGATTGCGCGCGGGATGGCGTTATTGGGGTTGACTCTGCGTGTTGCGGAAACTGGACGTGCGCATCACCTTGAGAGGCACGAACCAACAGGCGAGCGGCGCGGCGTCAGCCCGCCGGTGCCGGCCTCACCGGCGGGCTGACGCCGCGCCGCTCGCCAACAAAGTTAGAGCCTCTGAGGGATGGTGTTTTTCGTTGCCCGCCGGTGGTCGAAGGGATAATCTCACGCCATCGCGTCGTGGAACTCCGACCCCTTTTCGGAGGTGGATCATGAACCCGCACGGAGGAATTGTCCTCCTCGCCGGCCTGTTGCTCACAAGCGCCCCCGGTGACGATGCCGTCAAGAAGGAACTCGCCCGGCTGCAAGGCAAGTGGCAGACAGTGTCGGTGGAGATTGACGGCCGGCGGCTGGAGAAAGACTTCTCCGAGGACCGCCTCATCATGAAGGCGAACACGTTCCTGCTGCGGGCCGGGATGGACAGCATGCAAGGCGTCTTCACGATCGACCCGACGCGGACGCCGAAGACCATCGACGAGGAGGTCACCGCCGGCGCCCACAAGGGCACGAAGGTCGCTGGCATCTACGAACTCGACGGCGATACGCTCAAGGTCTGTTACGCCCACGGCAAGAAAGAACGACCGAAGGAGTTCAAGACGGCGCCGGGATCGGGGCTGGCACTGGTGATTTACAAGCGCATCAAGTAGTCCCTCCGGCGAGCGTCCGCTTGACGATCAGTTCGCCGCCTGCCTCCCAGTCGAACAGCATCAGGTCCGCCGTGGCGCCTTCCTCCAGGCGCTGCGGCGGCAGTCCGAGGAGTTGTCGCGGTCGCTGCGAGGCCATGTCCACAGCGTCGCCCAGGCTGACGCCGGCGTAGCGGATCACGGTGCCGACGCACAGATCGGTGAACGCCCACGACCCCGCCAGGTAACTCGTCCCCGGCACGACGACCTTGCCGCTGGCGTGGACCTCGAAGTCCTGCTCCCATTCGCGGTAGCGCCCCGGCGGCAGACCGGCCAGCGGACTCGCGTCGCAGGTAAGAATGGTGCGCGCCGGCGTCTTGACGCGCATGATGCAGCGCACGACAGCGGGCGGCAGATGGTGGCCGTCGCAGATGATGCTGGCCCAGAGCCGATCCTCGGCGAGTTGTTCCCACAGGTAATTGTCGTGTCGGGGAAGCATGGCGTGAGCACCGTTGCCCAGGTGGGTCGAGAGGCGGGCACCGGCCGCCACCGCAGCGCGAATGCACGCCCCGCTCGCCGCGGTGTGCCCCAGCGACACCACCACGCCCGACGCGACCAGCCGTTCAATGAAGTCGAGGGCGCCCTCCTGCTCGGGGGCCAGCGTCACCAGACGGATGCGGCCGC
Source organism: Gemmataceae bacterium (assembly GCA_035637055.1). Taxonomy (GTDB): domain Bacteria; phylum Planctomycetota; class Planctomycetia; order Gemmatales; family Gemmataceae; genus DASPXY01. The sequence goes on from DASPXY010000037.1 coordinate 1,940, forward strand.
CGGCAGCATCCTGCAGACGGCGAAACTCGTCCCAGTCGGGGGAGCGCACATGGCGGCGGGCGTGCGC
>DASPXY010000038.1:0-3829 GCA_035637055.1 Gemmataceae bacterium
CGCCAGTACCATCGACGCTGCATGGCCGCCCCAGCGATCGTTGGCGGCGCGCAACTCGCGCGTGCGGCCGTTTTCCAGCAGGTCGCGGAAGGCGCTCGCCCCCTCGGCGTTGATGATCGTGCCAATCACCGGACCGTAGGGCATCTCCGGAAACGCCACTCCCTCGACGATGGTGCCGATCTTGCGCAAGACCTCGACGGCCGCCTCGAAGTTCTTGCGCACCGCCGGTTGCGCTCCCTCGAAGCTGCCCTTGATGACGCCGATGCGGAAGCGCTTGCCGCCCTCCTTTTTTGGTGTTTCCGGATAGTTAAAGGACTTGGCGACGGTCGAGGGATCGAGCGGATCGCGGCCGGCAATGGCGGCGAGGACGAGGCCGCAGTCGTCGGCGCTGCGGCACATTGGCCCGAGCTTGTCGAGCGTCCAACTCAGCGCCATCGCGCCGTGACGGCTGACACGGCCGTAGGTCGGACGCAGACCGGCGACGCCGCTGAACGCCGCCGGGGTGATGATCGAGCCGGACGTCTCCGAACCGATCGAGAAGGCGACGAGAGCGGCAGCGGTGGCGGCGCCGGGGCCGGTCGAGGAGCCGCCGGACCAGTAATTCGTGTTCCAGGGAGTGCGGCCGGGGCCGGTGAACGAGGCGTCGGCGTTGTTGTACCCGAAGCCGCCTGCCAACTCGACCATCGCCAGTTTCGCGAGCAGGATCGCGCCGACCGCGCGCAGTTTGCTGACCCCGGTGGCGTCGTAGTCGAAGACCTGTTTGCGATACGGCTCTGCGCCCCAGGTCGTCGGCACGCCGCGCGTGGCGCACAGATCCTTGACGCCGTAGGGAATGCCGTGCAGGGGACCGCGGTAGCGGCCAGCCCGGATCTCCTCCTCGGCGGCGCGGGCTTCTTTCAGGGCCGACTCGCGCATCATGGTGATGACGGCGCCGAGCTTGGGGCCAAGTTTGTCGAGGCGGTCGAGGTACGCCTCCGTGAGCGCCACGGGTGAGACGCGGCGAGCGCGGATCGCCGCCGCCAGGTCACGGACCGACGAGAAGAGGATATCGTCGGTGATCGGCTGCTGAGCCATGCGTGGCGTCCCTTCTGTTTAGCCGCGGTTCGGAGAACCGCGCTCTCGGAGCACGGTTCTCGAACTGCGGCTAAACTCATCCCAGGATCTCGGCGCTGAACACGAAGTCGGGCTCGTCAGCGTTGCGCAGGGGGAAGCGCCGCAGCACGACACCGGAGCGCAGGTTGTTTTCGATGCGCTGACGAACGCGCGTAAGTTGTTCTTCCGTCAGGTGCTTGCCGTGGCGCAACCGCACGATCTCGGTCAGCGCCCGCGCCGAGGCAACGATGGTCTCGGCAGGTCGCGGTTGGTCCGGCGGTTGCGCGGCAGCGGCCGGGGGCGCCTGCGATGCGACCAGCGGCGCCGCGGCCAACAGCGCCAGATTCTTGTTGAAGTCGCGGCGAGTGCTGTGGCGTTTGCTCATTGTCCTACCTCGCAGGGAGGATTCATCGGCATCGTTGTCAAGCTACTCGACTCCTGGGGACGTTGCAAGCGCCGAACGGCCCTCGTACCAGAGCCGGTTGAAGAAACCCGCCAACTATTGTCTGCTATGTCACTCCGCCTTGTAGCCGACGAGGATGGCGATCATGCCCGGCTGATCGGCGAACTCCGCGACGATGCCGACGTTGTCCGGCGTCAGCATCACCTCGCCGGAGTACACGCCATCCTTGCCCGTCAGCGGAGTGGGGGTTTTGCCGACCAGCACGCTGACCTGCTTCGCGCCCGGCACCCGCACCCGGAACGGCACCTTCGTGCCCGCCTTGAGAACGCCGTTGAGGGGTTCGTACAAATAGCAGCCCTTCACGCGGAACGGCGGCCATTGCACCGGTAGACGAAAACCATCGCCCTTGGCGCTTTTTGCTTCGATGCGATAGTCGGCAATGGCGTCGAACGACCCCTTGCTCGGGTCGCCCTTGCCGGCGAAGACACGCAGCAGGTACGGCCCCGTCTTCGGGAAAACGGCATACAGGTCGGTGTCGCCCGTTTCGGGGTCGCGCTGGTCGAACACCCAACCCTGCACCGGCGTGTTGTTCCGCGCCAGCACGCCGACGACCGTCACACCTTCCGGCGCTCGCGCCCGCACCGTCACGGAATCGGTCACGGTCAGCGCCGGCGTGCTGGACGGCCACATCTGCACGCCATGCCGGAATGCGCCAGGGGCGAGCAGCGGCAGGCTCACGTGCTCCTTGATGGTCACAGGCCGGTCGAGGAGTTGCAACTTCGCGTCGGTCGGCCAGTGCGAGTAGATGGCCTCGCCTGGCGGCACCAGGAACCACTCGTCGCGGCGCGGGCCGAGATGCTCCATCTTGCCCTGTTTCTTCATGTGCGTGTTGCCCAGGCTGGTATCGACCACGAGCCAGCGGCCGTCGAGCTGCACCGCATTCCAGAGGTGCGTGGTGTAGTAGGCGGGGCCGACCTTCTTCGTGCGGCTGGCGTAGGCGGGATCCACATCGAGCTGGCGTTCCTGGCCGGCGATGAGGAGCGCCTTGAGTTTGGCCTGCGTCGCCAGGGAGTGGAAGAGGTTGGCGTGGGCGGTACACTCGCCGGCCCGCGCCCGCAGCACGAACTCCGGCCGCGACTCGACGACTCGACCCGCCAGCACGTCCTGATCGTAGATCATGTTCTCGCAGATCCAGACGAAGATCGCTCGCGCCTTTTCACGATCGTTTTTGGCGCCCTTGCTGAGATAGGCGGCCAGCTTGACGGTCGATGAGCCGATCTCGCGCGGGGTGTTCTTGGCGTACTCGTCGATGGCACTGTAGTCGTAGGTGTCGGTCGTGGCACGCGGCGGCAGGGCGGGATAGGCAAGGTTCTCCTGCCTGGCGGCATCGAGCCACTCCTTGAGCGGCAGTTGCTTCTGGCTACCCTTGCCGCGCCGCAGCAGCGCCGACAGCCCGAGCAGATCGCGTTCGCACTCGACGGCAAGCCAGTGCTGGGTCGCCATTTGCTTGCGCAGGTCGAACGTCGTCGTGTGGAAGGGGCCGTTGGCATCCTGGGATTTGGCGACCGCGCGGGCCAGCTGCTCGACTTCCAGCCGCAGGCGTTCGCTGTCCTTGCGTTTCGCCTCGACGGCTTGCGGCAGCGGCACGGGGCTGGTATCGCTCTGGGCCGCGACGAACGGGACGGCGACAGTCAGACCGAGCATGAGGTGGAACAAGCGACGCATGGCAAATTCCTCGATGGCCCGAGAGATGTTCGGCGCCCACGTGTTGATAGAGGTCCGCTGATCTCGAAACTGGAGAATCGGCCCCACGCCATTGTCTCGGGCAAAGCAGGACAAAGCAAGAGCGCGAACCGAGCGGCGCGGAATGGCGAGCCGGGAGCGAGAGCGACCGGAGAACGACCAAACGCAGCCGCCCTGCTCTGCGGAGCGGGGCCGCCAGAGTCCGCAGGAGTGTTGGGTGCGGCTCGTCGGGGGCCTTCGTGGCCAGGAGTCGTGTCCGCAACAGATAGTAAGCCGGGTCGCCAAGGAGACACCTCGCCACCGCCTGCTGCAACCTGGAGAACAAGGCGTCCAGAAAAACGCCGTTCCCCTGGGCCGTGGACATTATTTTCTCTTGACACCGAGAGCCTGATGAGGGTTGAGCGTGCCTTACGCTTCTGCGGCCGGTGGTGCTCCGAGAGGCGTGAATGCCCCGGCAGCCTCGAACGCATCGAATACTACCAGCCAGCCCTGCTTGCCGGGCGGGTACGGTCCGCAAAGTTCCGCCGGGCGGTGCTGTAACAACTGCTACTGCAACACCTCTCGGTCGGGCCAGTGGTGAATGTTGAACCC
>DASPXY010000039.1:0-2666 GCA_035637055.1 Gemmataceae bacterium
TCGGTGGCCTCCGCCGCGTGGATGGTGAAGACGCGCCGGGTGCCGATCACTTGCAGCATCAGGCGATCTTGCAATGGGCCTTCCGGCGTCGTCTCCAGCCACGCCGCCCAGGTGTTCAACTCTTGCCGGATGCCCTCCTCGGTCGCGAGGTAGCAATCGACCTCGATCGCAGCGTCTTCCTCCAGCAACAACTCGGCCCGAAACCAGCCCTGATCGTCGCCGCGGAAACGCCCGGTCACCGTCAAGCCCAGCCCGTGCAGGTGCGCCAGCAGGGCGCCCGGCTCGGGACACACCTCGTTGGCGGCAAAAACGCGATACCAGGGACTCATGGCTTCTTGCGCTTCTCGTACTTGGGCGGTTCCTGCGGATCGATCTCGGCCAGCAATTGCTGAATGACGTCCTCGCTGCTCTTGCCCTCGGCCTGCGCCTGGAAGTTGGTACTGACGCGATGCCGCAGCACCGGAATGGCCACCTTCTTGACGTCATCGACGGCGCCGCTGAAACGGCCGTCCATCGCCGCCATCGCCTTCGCCCCTTCCACCAGGGCGATGCCGGCCCGCGGTCCCGCTCCCCAATCGACCATCTTCTTGACGAAGTCCGGCGCCGATGGATCGCGCGGCCGAGTCGCCCGCACCAGTCGCGTCACGTAGTCGCGCACGTAATCGCCCACCGCGACCTTCTTGACCAGCTTCTGCATGTTCACGATCGCCCGCCCGCTCAGCACCTTCGTTAACTCTAGCGGTTCGTCACGAGTCGCCACGTCCAGGATGCGTTTCTCCTCGTCAAAAGAGGGATAATCAACCTTGATATGGAACATGAAGCGGTCTTGCTGGGCCTCGGGCAGGGGATAGGTGCCTTCCTGCTCGATCGGGTTCTGCGTGGCGATGACGAAGAACGGGTCCGGCAGGTTGTAGGTTTCCTGGCCGACGCTGACCTGGCGCTCCTGCATGGCCTGGAGCAGCGCGGCCTGCGTCTTGGGAGGCGTGCGGTTGATCTCGTCGGCGAGGAGGATGTTGGTAAAGATCGGTCCTTTGACAAAGCGGAATTCGCGGCGGCCCGCCTCCGATTCGTCGAGGATCGTGGTGCCGGTGATGTCGGAGGGCATCAGGTCGGGGGTGAACTGAATGCGCTTGAACGAGACGTCGAGGATCTGGCTAATCGAGCTAACCATGAGGGTTTTGGCGAGGCCAGGCACGCCGACGAGCAGACAGTGGCCGCGGGTGAAGATCGCGGCGAGAATCTGCTCGATGACTTCGGTCTGGCCGACGATGGCGCGGCGGATTTGCTCGACCATCTGCGTGCGGGCCTGGCTGAACTGGGCCAGGTATTCGCTGATGCGGTCGTTGGACACCGTGAGGTTGCCTCGTAAAGAGCAGGGCGAAAGCGGGGCGTCTAGGGGTGTATTGTAAAGGATGCCAGGCGGAAGTGGAAAGAAGTGTGGCGTCAGTCGCTGCCCCGCTTGCGGGTTAGCACTCTGAACGCTAACCCGCAAGCGGGGCGGACTGTCAATCCTCGTCTACCAGCAGCGCCGATTCCGGCACCCACCCGATCGCTCCGCCGGGCAACTCAATCTGTACCCAGCCCCCGCGACGATACAGCAAGCGCGCCTCCATGCCGCGGTGCAGCTGCGGCACCTTCTTGTGTGACGAATAGGTCGGACCGTTGCCATATCGCAGCGGCACGTCCTCGGCGACGACCACCACCGGCGGCTCCCTGGCGCACCAGCCACACCAGCGCAGATAACCCCACAACCCGGCGGACAGCACCGCGAGCACGAGCCACACGAAGCCCCGCTGCAACCGCACTCGGTCCCCCGTCATGAGGCCGCGCGTCAGGTACAGGCAAGCGAGGAGGTGCAGGCAGACCGCCACTCCGAGCAGAAAAGCGCTATCGAGTGGCGGCATCCACGATGGCCAGTCCTCGTCGGCGGACGGGCGGGTCTCGCGTGCGGGATATTGCACCTGATCGCGGGCGTATTTCAGGTTATCGTGCAGGGCGCTCTCGTGCGGCGCCCACTGCAAGGCGCGGCGATAGGCCAGGATTGCCTGCGGTAGCCGGTCGGCGAGCAACTCGGCATTGCCCTGGTTGCGGAACAGATCGACGTTCGCCGCCCCACGCCGCCGCAGCGCTTCGTAACACGCCGCTGCCTCGCCGAAGTGTCGCCGCGCCTTGTCGGGGTCAGTCCGCTCGGTGGTGCCCTGGCGAAACGCGGCCTCAGCACGGCGGAGGATGTCCGCTTCCGGGAGACGGTCGAGGTTGTCCGCGGCGCCCTGAGGGAGAGTCGCCGCGCAGACGAATCCCATCAGGAGCTTCGCGGCGAACATAACTCGGCCTCCAGGGCAGACACGACTTGCTCCGCCTCCGCCGGCAAGGCAGCGGGTCGGTTTGCGGGATCGGGTGCGAAGCGGGCCGCATCGCAGGCGTGGAAGAACGCCGTCACCCGATTGGCGACGACGGCGGACAGGCCGGCACGCTGCAGATGAGCGCCGACCTCGGCGGGCGTTGGCTCGTGGACGCTCAAATCCAGGCGGCGATGCAGATACTCGGCCACGATGGCGCCCGTGCGGCCGCCGCGGTCCTCACTGCCGAGGGCGTGGAGTGCCTGCAATGCCTGGGTCGCGGCGCGACTGCGGCGGCGCCGCTTCAGGCCGCGTGCGTCGGGGTAG
>DASPXY010000040.1:0-3384 GCA_035637055.1 Gemmataceae bacterium
GCCCTGGCCCAGACGCCGGCCGCTCCGCAACGTCTGCGTCGCCTCGGCTATGTCTACATCCCGATGGGCTGCGATAGCACGCGCTGGACTCCTCCTGGTGCGAACCGTCTCGACGAGCTTTCGCCCAGCCTCGCCCCGCTGGCGCCGGTCAAGGAACACGTCACGGTCATCAGCAATCTGGAGTTGCGGAACGCCTACCCGGGCACGCACGCGACCTCCAACTCCGCGTTCCTGAGCGCCGCCAGGGCCAGGCTCACGGAAAGTGCGGACTATTACCTGGGAACCACCGCCGATCAGATCGCCGCCCGGCACATCGGCAGGGGCACCCAACTGCCCTCGCTCGAATTGTCGATGGACCTGATGACGCTCGCCGGCCAGTGCGACAACGGCTACGCCTGCGTCTACCAGAACAATCTGTCGTGGTCGTCGCCGACGACGCCGCTGCCGAGCGAGGCGCATCCGCGGATCGTGTTCGAGCGACTCTTCGGCGATGGGGCCACCACGGCGGAACGCCGCGCCGCCCTGAGGAGCCGGGCCAGCCTGCTCGATTCCGTCATGGAAGAGTTTACGCAACTCAATAACCAGCTCGGCCCGGCCGATCGCGCCAGGGTCGCCCAGTACCTGGACACCATCCGTGAAGTGGAACGCCGCATTCAGCGTGCCGAGGCCAACGCGCGGGGCAACCCGCTCCCGGATCTCGATCGCCCGGTAGGCGTCCCGGCCGCCTACGCCGACCACGCCCGGTTGATGTTCGACTTACAGGTGCTGGCCTTCCAGGGCGACGTTACCCGCGTCATCACCTTCCAGCTGGCGCGGGAAACCAGTAACCGGACCTATCCCGAGATCGGCGTGCCCGACCCGCATCATCCCCTCACGCATCACGGCAACGACCCAGCGAAGATCGCAAAAGTGGCCAGAATCAATCGCTTCCACGTGTCGCTGTTCGCGGAGTTCCTCACGAAGTTGCGGAACACGCGCGAAGGCAACGGCACGCTCCTGGACCATTCGCTGCTGCTGTACGGCAGCGGGATGGGCAACCCCAACCAGCACGACCACGACAATCTGCCGATTCTCGTCGCTGGCGGAGCTGCGGGCCGGATGCGGGGCGGGCGTCACATCCGGTACGCGCAACCGACGCCGCTGGCCAATCTGCACCTGACGCTGCTCGACAAGGTGGGCATCCGTCTCGACTCGTTTGCCGACAGCCGCGGTCGGATGGATGAGTTGTTCGATCCGCTACCTATGTAGAAAACGAAAAATGAACATCATTGGGGAGCAAGCGGAGCGGATCCGGGACATCGGCCCGATACAGCCACGAATCGAGCCTGAGGAATTGGCGGCCGCTCTCGGTGTGGAGCCCTGTGGCGAGCGCGTCGCCGGCGATCTCGACCCGATTGCCCTGGCCGAGTTGGGCAGCGCCCTCATCAAACAGCTGCGCTCCACCGGCGGCAGGCCAGCACTCGCGCCGGAAAGGGGGCGCAACTCAAATCCTACGAATCCGCAGATTCGTAGGATTTGAGTTGCGCCTCCTTTCCGGCTCTTACAAACCCCAGTTGACGGAACTGTATTCTTGAATGTGCGTGCCTCTGCACGCCTTCCATCTCTTTTCCTTCGGCTCAGTCGATCCTGGGAGGCGGTTCACCACCAGCCCTGGTGATTAGAGCCGCCAGCATGCTCAGGTCGATAGTGGCCTGGAGGAAACGGGCGGAGCCGTCGGCAAACACCACCTGGACCCCACCGGGGTGGAAACTGTACAACTCGTTATCGTTGGTGCAGTTCATCGGACAAGGCCCCACCCGCGACGAGCCATCGGCTTTCGCGCCGGTCGGAGCGATCAGGTTGTTGCGGTCGGCCCAACTCGCGGCGCTGTTCGCGAGTTGCTCGGTGACCAACGTGCCCATTCGCCAGCGCCCTGGGCGGCCAGCGTCCTCGGCCAGGGCGATCGTGTTCGAGGTGCCGTCGCGGACGGTGATCATACGGATTTTCTGGTTGGTCACCATCAGGCCGTTGATGTCGGCCGGCGTGTAACTCACCCAGCCCGCGGTAATCGCGCCCTGGGCGATGCGCGTCGTCGGAGTGTAGTCCGTCGGGGACGCCTCCCAGGGACCGGGAGGGACGGTTGAGGGAGGGGCCTTGTCCTGTCCCCGAAGAGGAACGGACGGACAGACCATGATCGGTATCTGCGCGGTGACCACCGGCTGGTTCGCGGGGTCGTACCAGTTCTTGGTCCACTGATACTGGTCGGCGAGGGGCTTCTGCTCAATGAAGGGCAGCAAGAATTGCCCCCAACCGTGTGTCGGAGCCCACCCCGGGTTGAACACCTGGCTCGTCGCCGACGGTGGGAAGTATTTGTAGGTGTCGTGGTAACTGTGGATCGCCAGCCCTAACTGCTTCAAGTTGTTGAGGCACTGCGCGCGATTGGCCGCCTCACGCACCTGCTGCACGGCGGGCACAAGCAGGCCGATCAGGATCGCGATAATCGCGATGACCACCAATAACTCGATGAGCGTGAAGGCAGTCCGGCGGGACCGATGGCTTCGATACACAGAGGAGAGGATGGACATTGCGACAGACTCCTACTATTGCTGGAGGATGAAGGGCTTGATCTCTGTTGGCCCCTCGTCCACGCGCGCCCGCAGGGTGGTCGTTTTGGGATCGCTATAGCGGTTGCCCAGACGGTCCTCGCCGGACTCGGCGTCGCCGCCAATTGGTGAGGAGCCTGCGAGCCAGAGGACGGTAACCGCATATTGCCCGGAAGGAGCGCCATCCCCGGTAGTGTAGGTGCTGAGGGAGAACGTCCCATCTGCGGCAACTTCCCCGCTCGGCCGCAGAGTCTTGGACCCGGAGTCGTTGAGCGGGTGAAAGACCACAAGTGCCTTCACAGCCGGCTTGCCAGCCACAAGGACGCTTCCACGGACCGGGAACACCGGTTTGCGCTCGTCCGCCGAGCCGCATCCGAAGCAGGCCCAGGAACAAAACAGTACGAGCAACAGCCACACGGATTGTGGGAGAGAGACGGAGGCCACGACTACCTTTGGAGAAGATCAAGTTCGGTCCGACCGGAGCCATTAGCCATTCACGGCTACCAGAGGTTATACTGGCACCCGCCAACCAAGCAAGGCGTTCCCTTACCATCAAGGCAACTGTGCTTCGACTGGATCGTCGCGTGCCCTGCCATCTCCGTCAAGCCAAATCCTGCAAGAGTTGGTGAGTGCTGGTCGGTTAGGCCAGAAAAGCGGGACGAAAAAGGGGCGATATTGGCGTCGGGCCATTTTTTCAGGGGGTTCAGCGCCCTAATAAATGAACTGGCACCAACAACTCTCGAGGGGCGTTCATGGCCACTGACTATGATAGCCCGTGGAAGGAGGCGCTGGACCGCTACTT
>DASPXY010000041.1:0-7233 GCA_035637055.1 Gemmataceae bacterium
CGTGTCGTCCCAGCGCGGCGTACGCCTCGCCACGCAGCCGAAAGCACTCCGCATTCTCCGGCATGCGACCGATGCAGACGCAGTATGCGCGAATCGCCTCTTCCTGATGGCCCCGCCGTGCGGCACACACCGCTAAGCAAAGATTCGGCCAGAACTCGTGAGGCCCCTCCGCGATCGCCTTCTCCAAGGCCGCGGTCGCCCGCTCCAGGTGTCCCTGCCGGAGCAGCCACCGTCCCAGGGTGTAATGCTCCCACGGCGTGCGCGGCGCTTCTCCCTTCCCACGCCCCGCCACCCCCAGCGCCCTGGCGTGCAGTTGCCGCTCCCGGCACAGGGCCGGCGTCGGGCCGAAGAGCGCTTCCGCCTCGTCCAACAGCAGCAACGCCTCCCGGCGGGCAGGCTCATTGCGGCCATCACGTTTCAACGGCACACGCAGCGACGCCCAGCACACCGCCAGCTCCAGCAGGTCGGTACGGATGCGCTCCTCGACTTCCGGCGCCAGCTCTCCGCCCGTCCGGTCCAGGAGCCAGTGGCGCGCTTGCCACATCTCCGCGCAGGGTTTCTCCAGACGCCGGACGGCGCGCGGCGCGAGCGACTCCAGGACGTACGCGCTGCGGATCCCTTCGACGAATTGGTGCAGTTCTTGCGCCTTCTGGCCCCGCTGCGCGGCGCGCAGCTGGTGCGCCAGCACATGCGCCAGCGGCTCACCGCCGCGCAAGTTGTCCGCCTGTTCCAGGCCGCGATTGAAGGCGCGGGCCGCCTCGGCGTAGCGGCTGCGGCCCAGCTCCTCGCGGCCCTCGGACAGGGCAGTCTGCACCGCGTGCCGCAACTCGCCCCGCCGACCGGCGATGAGCGTCGCGACCGCCAGCAGCGTCCCGATCAGACCCAGCAACAGCACGAACGATCCCACGGCGCGCAGCCGGTGCCGCCCCTGACGCTGCTCATCTTTCCAATTACGATCCGGTAAGTCCGCGTGGCGACACAGGTCGGCGGCGAGGGCCGCGGCATCGGCATACCGCTCGTCCGGCTGGCGCGCCAGACACTTGCCGATCACGTCCGACAACTCGGCGCTGACCTGCGGGTTGTGCCGGCACAGCGGGATGGGGGGCGTGGCCACGTCAGGCCGGCAGCCCGCAAGGGTCTCGTAAAGCAGCACCCCCAACGAATAGATGTCGCTCCGGCCATCCACCAGCACGGAGAGCGGGGCGCCCCGCTCGGCGTCGGTGAAGGCGCGCTGTTGCTCCGGCGACATGTAGCCCGGCGTACCGCCCAGCCACGATGGCGCCGCCTGCCCGGGCTGAAGCGGTCCCTGGGCGAGGTGAAAGTCCAGCAGCATCGGGGCGCCGTCGGCGGCGATCAGCACATTGCTTGGCTTGACGTCCAGGTGGACCAGACCGCGCTCATGGGCGTAGTGGAGCGCCTCGGCAAGGGTCGCCCCCAACCAACAGACGGCGCGGACGAAGGCCAGTCGCGCCAGCAACCGGCGTGTGGGGCCTTCTCCGGAAACCGTCGCTTCCGTGGGCTGGGCCCGGTCGAGGGCCTCGATGATGGTCTGGCCCGACCTTGCCGCGGGCGGGATACATGCCAGGTTGGCGAAGATCTGCAGCCAGGTCGCCCCGCCGAAGTACGGCATGCACAGGAAACGCAAGTCGTGGTCGGGGTCGTCGTGGACGGTGTGCAGCGGGACGATGTGGGTGTGCTGCAGGCGAGCCAGAGACAGGCATTCCCGCCCCCGCAACGCTGTCACCTTGAGGACGACAGGCCGATTGGCCAGCGCAGGCTCGATGGCGAGATAGACGCGCCCTTCGGCGCCGTGGCCCAGTTCGGTCAGCACCTGGTAGCCTTTCGGCGGCTCGATCGGCGGCAGTGCGGTCGGCGCCGGATCGAGACGCCATTCGCGATCGAGGAGGCCGGCCAGGTGCTCGCGCCACTGGGGAAAGCGTTCGAGGATCTCCGCGGTGAGGACACGTTCCCCGCGCTCCCGGCGCAGGCAGACTTCCTCGTAGATCAGCCGGACGGCGGCTTCGGGCTGTTGCCGCAGTTCGGGGTGACGCTCAAGGAGTTCGTCAGCACGCAGGAGTTGGTGCCGGCGCCACGAGCCGACCATCTCCTCGACCAGCCGCATCGCCAGGGCGTGGATCTGCTCCGCCGCGGAGCGGTCCTCACCAGCCCGGGGAGTGGCGCGGCACACAACGGTACACGAACGATCATTCGCGAAGTCAGTAGACATGGATGGCTGCGCCTGCAAGCACAGGGTTCTCGCCTTGGGCAATCCCCAGCAGCTTTGCTGGCGTGTTGGGGATCCACCGCTAGATGGGCTGAAGCGTGGATGATAGCGTCCGGATCGGAACGGCTTTTGGAGCGAAGGGAGACGGGGGATCAACGAGTGCCTGATCCAACCCTCGCTCTTTTCCAACCTAGACCATCTTTCCCGGTTGTCAACTTTTTTTCTTGCACAAAATGGCCCAAGGGCGGCATCCACCACCGCTGGAACGCGGGTGTCGCTCTGAGGTCTCCCTGGTTCCCAAACTCTGTTTGGGAACGCACTGTGAGCGGAACTCTGTTTCGCTTGGCGCGTTGCCCCTGTGCCGCGGCGTGCGAAACAGAGTTTCGCTTAGGCCCGTTCCCAAACAGAGTTTGGGAACCAGGTGCAAAAATCAGTGCCCCGGTCCGAGCAGCACGGCATTGAGGAACAGGCGCTGCGTCTCCGGACACATCGCCCGGAAATTCGGGTCGTCCGCGAAGCCGATCACGTGTCCCTTGCCCAGCGCTTGATGAACCAGATAGGGCTTGCCCGCGATCAGCTTGAGTGTGTCCGGCCAGCAGTAGCCGCTCACCAGCAGTTGCTTCTCGGCTCCGAAGCTGACCAGGTTGCGACCATCCTTCAGCTTGAGCGGCGTCAGGATCACATTGCCGTTGAACAGGACGCTCGTCTCGGGTTTCACGCCAAACGTCAGCCAGTGGTCGTCATCGGCCGTTGCGCGGAGAAACGCCCCCGGCACGCGATAGGGCGGTTCGTCTGCCGATTTCGACTCTTTTTTCTCGTCCTTCTCCGCCTTGGCCTCCTCGGGGCGCGACGGCCGGCGCTCGAGTTTCGTGGCCAGCAACTTCACCTTGTCGCCCGCCGCCCACGCCGCGGCGCCCTTGACCAGCACGAGCGTCCCGCCCTGTTGCACCCAGTCCTTGAGGCGCGTGACGATCCCCTCGCCGAGCCCGCCGGCGCCGGTGTATTTGCCGTCCGGCAGGATGAGGACGTTGTACTTGCGCAGATCGACGCTCCCCAGGTTGCGGGCGGCGATGCGCGTGACGGGGTAGTGCCAGACCTGGTCGAACAGGTACCAGGTGTGCCCGACGGTGTAGGACACCGGGCGATCCACGACGAGCAGAATCCGCGGCGGTTTGACCCAGGTGACGTTCGGTCCGCCGAGGCTCGCCCCCTCATCGACGAAGCCGGTGTCAGTGGCGTGAATCTTCAGGCCGTGCTTCTTGGCCGCCTCCTCGGCCGCCGCGTGGACCGTCTCCGGGTTGCCGTGAACCTTCAGGATCAGCGACCCGCGCCGATACGCGACACCGCCGACTTTGAGAGGTTGGTCAGCGACGTAAACCCGCAGCCCCGCGCGGAGCCAATCGCACAGCGCCCGCGGGACGCCGTCATCGTCGGCGCCGACGAGGTAGGCAACCTTTGCCCGGCCGCCGCTGACTTCTCCGGCCGCCTCGTGGGCGCGGATCTCCTCGGCCGGGACTTCCACCGCGTTATGAGTCGCCAGACACGCTACTCCGTGCGCCAGCGGCAGCGAACACGTAGTGATGTCGTAGATCTTGTCCTCCTGCCCGCGTGCCTGCCGCTTCAACTGCCGCTTGATGAACTCCTCGCCGAGATCCATGTGCCGATCCAGCAGGCTGCGCGCCACGCGCGACGCGGGCTGAGCCAGCGGTACGTGGTAGCTGCCGGGAGGGATCGTGCGTTCCGCCTTTTTCCCCTCGACAATGTCGGTTGTGGTCGCCTTGAGGGTCTTGCTGACGCGCCGGACCTCGATGCCGTTGCGCAGGAGCAGCGCAGCCAGCATGGCGGCACGCCCGGGGCGGTCGCCTTCGAGGAGGAAGTAATCGCGCACGGGGCCGTTGCGGCCCAGTGCGATGCTGTCGGCCCGGATCTGGTAGAAATCGCGGAGCAGGGCGGCGCGGTTCGCGGCGGCGGTTTCGAGCGTGGCGAGGGCGCTGATGTAATGGTGGCGGACGGCGTCGTGGTAGTGCAGTTTCGTGTCGTCGTTGCGCTCGACGACCTTGCCGCGGACGCCGCCTTGCTCCCACAGGAAACTGATAGCTCCGTGCAGGGCTGGATAGGTTGAGCCGTACTGCGGACCGAAGCCATCGAACATTTCGCGCGTCGTGTAGGCGAAACCGTACTGGTCGAAGCGCCGGGCGTGGTTCTTGCCGACCCGCAGGTACCACTCGCGCTGGCGCGGCAGCAGGAACGGGCTGACCGGCTCGGCAGGCGGGTCGAAGAAGAAATTCTCGTTGGCGCCCATCTCGTGGGCATCGATGAAGATCTGAGGTTGCCAGCCAAGGTACGCCGCCACGCGCGCCTTCGACTCGCCCTGCGTTTGCAGATACCAGTCGCGATTCATGTCGAAGAGGTAGTGATTGAAACGACCGCCGGGCCAGCGCTGGGCGCGGTCGGCGGCGAGCGGCTCGGACTCGACGAAGGCGCCGCGGCGCTCGCGATGGAAGTTGACGAAGCGTTCGCGGCCGTCGGGGTTCTGCAACGGATCGATCACGACGACGAGCTTTTCGAGCAGGGCGCGCGTTTCGGGGCGGCGGTCCGCGAGGAGATGATACGCGGTGAGCAGAGCGGCGTCGGAGGGCGATGTTTCATCGCCGTGAACGCAATACGCCAGCCAGACGACGGCGGGGGCGCGGGCAGCGAGAGCGTCGGCCTCCTCGGGCGTGGTGCGGCGCGGGTCGGCCAGGCGCAGGTTGTCCTTGCGGAGTTCGTCGAGCGCCTTGAGGTTCTCCGGCGAAGAGAGGATCAACAGGTGAAGCGGGCGACCCTCGTAAGTCTTACCGTAGACTTCCAGCCGTGCGCGCGTGGGGGCAGCTGCGACAAGGGCACGCAGGTAACGCTCGATTTCGGAGTAACTGGAGACGTCTTCTCCCCAGGCGTGGCCGACGACTTGCTTCATGGTGGGAATCTTCGGATCGCGCTGCAACTCGGGCACTGGCAACAGCCAGTCGGGTGCCTTCGGATCGGCACGACCCTCGCCACCGCGGACAGGGCTGAGGCAGACCAAGCACGCCAGGACGGCCAGCAGACGAGCGTTCATGGAAGACGGCCCTTGAGGTGTGGTCGGAGCCCGAGGCGCCGGTGAGGGACAGTCCCTCGCTGCCGCCTCGGGCTCGGATGCGACGTTGCTGGCGTAAGCACTCGTGCGAGTTCAAGCGACCTCCTGTTCGTAGTCCCGCCTTTAGGCAGCTGGACGTCAAGCCGCCTAAAGGCGGGACTACGAACAAGACCTCCCTGGTTCCTGCACTAGCGTTGGCCGAAGCGATGCCCGGTCGCTTCCATCGGCACCGTATAGAGCGATGTGCGCGCCGTCACGTAGAGCGTGCGCATGTCCGCGCCGCCGAAGGTCACGTTCGCCGGCTGCTCCGGAATCGCGATGATCCCGAGCAGTTTGCCCGACGGGTCGATGACCTGCAGGCCCAGCGCCGAGGTGATGTACAGGTTGCCCTTCGTATCGACCGTCGCGCCGTCGGCGCCGCCGCCCTTCTTGCCCTTCGGCTGCTGCAGCGTGCAGTAGACCTTGCCCATGCCGATCTTGCCCGGCGACTCGACCGGGTACGCCATCATCTCCGCCTGACCGGTCGGGAAAACGTACAGCGTCTTCTCGTCCGGCGAGAGGATGACGCCATTCGGGTTGGGCAGGTTGTCGAGCAACCGCGTCACCTTCCCTGCGGCCGAGACGTAATAGACGCCGAGTTTGCCCTGCGGCAGCGGCTTGGGGGCGCGGAACGAGGGGTCGGTGAAATAGACGCCGCCCTCCTTGTCCACCACCAGGTCGTTCGGAGCGTTGAAGCGTTTCCCCTCATAGGTCGCGGCCAGCACGCGCAGCTCCTTGCCGTCAGGGCTGATCGCGACAATGCGGCCGTCCATCTCGCAGGCGACCACCTCGCCTTTTCCGTTGACCATCAGGCCGTTCGCATGGTTGGATTTCTCGCGGAAAACGCTCAGCTTGCCGTTGGTATCTACCTTGTAGATTTTCTCATCCGGGATGTCGCTGAAGTAGACGTTGCCGGCGCGGTCGGCGGCCGGCCCCTCGGTGAACTTGAAGCCGGTGTGCAGCTTGACGATCTTGCCAGTGGGGCCGATGCCGGGGATCGGCTTGGGCCCGTCGCCAGCGCCGCCGGGGACGGCCAGGATCAGCACCGCGGCCCCAGCGATCAGGGGGATGCGCGTCAGCATGGAGGTTGACTCCCAAGGGTGGTAGAGAATACGCGGCCGTCGGCTGCGCGCCAGGACGCGGCCGCCGCACAGGGTTTGACATTATCGCACCAACCAGGTGGTTGCCAGAGGGGAGTTGGAAAAACGGTGGTGTCAGCGATCTCGTTCCTCAAGCCACTTGGCGGCTTGCGGTGGACTTTGATACGTCAAGAGTAGGCTCAAGATATCCTCAATATCCGAGGAAGTCAGCAGGAGGCGACGGTGCTCGTGCCGGAGGAAGCGCTCGCGCACACATCCGTCGAGCCACGCCAGCAGAGGATCGAAAAGCCCCAATGTTGAGTAAACCGATCGGTTTTGTGTGTAGGCCAAGTTGAGCCCAGGTGAGGATCTCGAACAGCTCATCGGCGGTGCCAAAGCCTCCGGGCAGGGCGAGGAAACCGTCGGCCAGATCGGCCATGAGGGCTTTACGCTGGTGGACAGGTGCGCGGGGTGCGCTCGGTGATCCCGGCGGCGATCGGCCGACCGACGAGCAAGCCGCCGACGGGCCATTACCGGCGGCTGATGAAGGCCCGGCTGCACGCGGGGTATTGCCGCTACGGACAGCGGTGGCAGGCTGAGACGGGGTTCTCGATGGCGAAGGGTCTTCCGTTGTTAGGTGCAAACACTGGGCTTTTCGGGTTTTCTGGCGGTCTTGGCTGCCCTAAGTAGGTTACACAAAGTTCTTTGACAAATGGGTCCACTTGGCCAACCAGAAGCTCCCCGACAGCACGCCCGCCTTCCGGAGTCGTTCGCGG
>DASPXY010000042.1:0-8522 GCA_035637055.1 Gemmataceae bacterium
TGCTCCGGCGAGAGGGATGAGGTCAGAGCCCGAGCGCCAGCGAGGCGGTTGTGGCACGGTCTCCCGCGGTTGTGGCACGGTCTCCTGACCGTGCCACTGCTTGTGACCGCAGGTCTCCCTGGATACCAGAAGCCCAGAGGAGACCTGCGGTCAGAGGAGTGGCACGGTCAGGAGACCGTGCCACAACTGTGGTCAGAGGAGTGGCACGGTCAGGAGACCGTGCCACAACTGTGTGCCACAACGGTTGGTTCTCCCGTTAGTGATACTCGTACCCCAGGAACAGGGTGATCCGCCCGTCCGCGAGTCGCCGGATGTTGGTGATGTGAACCGGCAGACCGCCGCCGTTGACCGACCGGCTCGACGGCGTCGTGATCGGCGTGAAGGCGTTGTTCGCCTTGCTCGGATACGGCACGGCGTTCAGATGGACGCGCGGCCCGGTCGGGCCGGTCACCCCGTGCGACTCCTCCAGGGTCGGCCGCCCCCCGGACACACGCCAGATCAACAACCCCTGCGCCGGCAACCCACTGTCGAAGCCCTTCGCCGTGCGGTTCTCCAGCAGGAAGTACTCGCTGCCGTCGAGACGAACCATCACCTTGAGGCATTCCTTCGGCGAATTCTGCACCGGGCCGAGGATGAGTTTTTGCCGAGTCGTCGGATCGACGACCGTCGGCGTCAGCCAGCCGAGCTGTTCCTTGCACCACGCGGACAGGTGCATCGGTTTGCCGTTCTGGCCGGCTCCGTCGGACATCAGGCACCAGACCCCCAGCCCTTCGGAACCGGCGTTCTCGGTGCGGGCCGCCAGTTCCGGAAGACCCAGCAGCTTGCCGAATTCGAGAGCGAAGACGCTGATGGTTTCCATCTTCGTGCCGCCCTCGGGGCAGAGGCAGTACGACCAGCGCTTGTTCTGGAAAGTGATACTACCGCGATGCGGATAGTACAGATTGCCGCGATTGGTCTGCACGCGCGAACCGGCGTAGATGAAACACAGACCGTCAAAGTCCTTGAAAGCGTCCTTGGCCTCGCGTGCTTCGAGTTTGCCCATCGCCTCGGTCAATACCGCCGTCTTGTTGGCGATGCCGGTGCCGTTGCCTGGGGCGTACTCGGCGCGTTTCTTGCTCACCAGCACCGGGGCGAACACTTTCCCCTCGATGGAGAACTTGCCGTACGACTGCTCCTGGTAGTAGTCGTTCAGGCTGCCGTAAACGGCCTGGCCGGTGGCGTTCGTCTTGTTGAAGAAGTTCCGGCTGAACAAAGCGTGTTCCCAGTCCACGGGGGTGATCTTCTCGTTGTGCTTGATGTCGGGGAACTCGACGATCACGACCGCGAGACGATAGACCTCCTTTTTCCACGGCGGAAGCGCCACTTCCTGGAAACCCTTGCCGCCCTTCTTACCGCCGCCCTTGCCGACCGTCCCACCGGACTCGCCAGTCATGGGCCGGCTCGTCGCGGCGAGAGTGACGGTCACGTCCAGCGCTTCCTCCCCGCGCCGCAGGGTCAGCGAGAGCTTTTCGCCGGCCGCTTTCGACTGGACGACCTCGCGCAGGGCGTCGGGGCCGGACAGGACGGCTCCATCCACCTTCACCAGAACGTCGCCGGTGCGCACGCCCGCCTGGGCCGCGGGGGAACCTGGCTGGATCTCGCTGACCGTCAGGGCAGAGCCGTCATTTTTGACATGCACCCCGAGGTAGCCAGGGCTGCGCGCGCCTGTGGGCGGAGCGAGGTTGATGCGCAAGGCGACGGCCTGATCGGCTGTGCGATACTCGGAAAGGTCGGGCGCATCGGTCGCCGGGGCTTTCGTGCCGTTTGGCGCCTGGCCGACGGCCACGAGCGGCGCCACGGAGATGAGAAGGGCAACGATCAGGCGATAGCGATAAAGGAAACGGGTCATGGAGCTGGCTCCGGAAAAAGCACTCGATGGGTCCAGCCGCTTGCGGCTTAGCGAAGAGCGCTAAGCCGCAAGCGGCTGAGGGGACGACCTCTCAGAAGAACTCCCAGCCGACGTAGAACGTGATGCGCCCGTCGGGCAGACGTTGGATGTTGGTAATGTGGACCGGCAGACCGCCGCCTAGCTGCGAGCGGCTCGACGGGATCGTGTACGGCGTGAAGGCGTCGTTCGCCTTGCTCGGGAACGGCACCAGCGACGGGTACATGCGCGGGCCGGCGGGACCGGCGACACCGTGCGATTCTTCCAGTAGCGGGCGGCCGCGCGTCACCCGCCAGATCAGCAGACCGTGCGCGGGCAGGCTGGCGTCGAAGCCCTTCGCCGTACGATTCTCCAGCAAGTAATACTCACTGCCGTCGGCCCGTGCCAGGACCTTGAAACATTCCTTCGGCGACTTTTGCACGGGTGAAAGGATCAATTTCTGTTTCGTGGTCGGGTCGATCGTGACGGGCTGCAGCCAGCCGAGTTGCTCCTTGCACCAGGCGCTCAGGTGCTGCGGCCGTCCGTTGCCGACCTGGTTCGACATCAGGCACCACTGCCCCAGACCCTCCGAGCCGGGATTTTCTGGGCGGGCGTACAGGTCCGGCAGGCCGACCATGTGCCCGAACTCGTGGCAGAACACGCTGATGTTGCCCATGCGGCCGCCGCCTTCGGGACAGATGAAGTACGGCCAGCGCTTGCCCTGGTGCGTTACGCTCGAACGGTGCGGCCAGTACAGACTCCCGCGCGCCACGCCGGGAACGCGGCCGCCGGCAAACATGAAGAAGACGCCGTCGAAGTCCTTCAGCGCGTCCTTGCCGTCGCGCGCCAGCAACTTATCCATCGCCTCGGTCAAGAGAGCGGTCCGGTTGGCGCCCTGGGTCTGACCGTACTCGGTTCGTTTTTTGCTCACCTTGACGAAGGGGAAAACCTTGCCTTCGACGTGGAAGGTGCCATAGGACTGTTCGAGGAAGAAGTCGTTCAGGCTGCCGTAGACCTGCTGCCCGGTGGCGTTCTTGCCGGTGTGCTTGTTGCAGCTAAACAGCGACTCTTCCCAATCTTTGGGCTTGACGGCCTCGTTGCCCTTCTGATCGGGATACTCGATGAGGATGACGGCGAGGCGATAGAAGTTTTTCTTCCAGGCTGTCATGCGGCGCGTGTCCCAACCGCCCTTGCCCTTGGGACCGGCGCTCTGTTCCATCGTCAAGGGCTGACTCGGCGGCGCCAGCGTGGCGGTGATCTCCAGCCGTTCTTGCTGCCGCAACAACCCCAGAGTCAGCTTCTCGCCAGGCCCCTTGCCGGTGAGCGACTGTTTCAGATCCTCGGGAGCGCGGACCGCCTGACCGGCGATTTGCGTCAGGATGTCGCCTTCCTTGACGCCGGCCCTGACCGCAGGGGAGTCCGCCTGCAGGTGAGCGACGATGACCCGGTCGCCATCGCCATTGCTGACGTGGATGCCAAGATAGGCGGGCTGAGCCGTCGCGGCGGGGGCAGCCTTGCTGATGCGGGCGGTGATGGCGGTTTCGACCGTGCGGAAGTCGGCGAGGGGGTCCGCCTTCTTCACATCCTGGGCCGACGCCAGGTCCGGGCCGGTCAACAACCAGGGGACACCCCCCAGCAACGCCAGAGCGAACAGCAAGCGGCAGAGCGAGCGTGCCATGGTTACTACTCCGATGTCGTTCGATGCTTCGCCGTCGAGCGGGTGCGAGTCCCGCTTGGAGAGGGTCTCCCATGTGAGGGATTAAACATTATCTCCCGGCGAGGGTATTGCCACACCTACATTTTTTCAGATTTTTCGAGACACGCACGGCCGTTACCGTCACCAGGCGTAAAACGCACAACGATGTAGGAGCGCGAAGTAGGCCCCGCGAGCCGAGCGGGGCGTTGTGGTGCCGCTCGGCTCGCGGCACCTACCTGACCCGGAGGAAGGATGTCCGCAGGAAACAAGACCTCACGTCGGGGGTTCCTCGGGCAAGCGGCGCTCGCCTCGGCGGGAACCGCTCTCCCGTGGTCGGCGGAAGCAGCCGTTCCGACTGGGCAGCCCGAGACGTCTCCTGCCGACCCGCGCCGCGACCTGAAACCAAGTCGGGCCGACCTGGGCAGCCTGTTCGCGGATGTCGAACGGCTCGCCGGCCCAGAGCAATATCCGCTCTCCTTCCTGAGCGGCCGCTTTCTCAACCTCGAAGAGTTCCGCACGACCGCCCGGGAAAAAGTGCTGGAGTTGCTGCAATACCGTCCGCCGCGCGTCGAACCGCGGGCGGAAGTGCTCGAACGTGTCAACCGCCCCGACCACGTCCGCGAGCGCATCGTCTTTTCCACCGGACCGCACTTTCGCGTGCCTGCCTATGTTCTCATCCCGCGCAAACTCAAGGGGCCGGCGCCGGCCATTGTCGATCTGCACTCGCACGGCGGCATGTTCCTCTTCGGCAAGGAGAAGGTGATTGACCTGGGCAACAATCACCCGGCCATGACGAGCTACCACGAACGGAACTACGACGGCCGGCCGACCGCGACGGCCCTGGTCCGCCGCGGCTACGTCGTCATCACCATTGATGCGTTCTTCTTCGGTGAGCGTCGCCTGCTGCTCGACGCCGATTTGCGATACGGCTGGGACCGGTCGCGCTACAGCCTCAAGGACGTGCAGCACCTCAACCAGCAGTGCCGTGCGAAGGAGACGACGCTGGCGAAATCGCTGGCTCTCGCCGGGTTGACCTGGCCAGGGATCGTCGCGTGGGACGATCTGCGCACGGTGGACTATCTCGTCACGCGGCCCGAGATTGACCCAAAGCGGATCGGTTGTCTGGGTATTTCGATGGGCGGCTATCGGGCGATGTACCTGACGGCGCTGGACGAGCGCATCCGGGCGGGTTGCGTGGTCGGGTTCATGTCCACGGTGCGGCCGATGCTGCGGGCTCACATCGACACGCATTCCTGGGTGCATTTCCTGCCGGAGTTGCACCGTCACCTGGACTGGCCGGATCTGGCATCGCTGGCGGCCCCACGGGCGCTGCTTGTGCAGCAGTGCTCTCAGGACCAGCTATTTCCCCTTGGGGGGATGCGGGCCGCGGTGGACCGGATTGCGGCGGTGTATGCGAAGGGCGGCGTCAAGGGCCGGTTCAGTGGCCGGTTCTACGATGTGCCGCATCGATTCACGCGGACGATGCAGGACGAGGCTTTCGCCTGGCTGGACGAGCAACTGGGCAACGTCCGCCGTTAGCCCCTCGCGAACCCCTCCCCCCAACCCCCTCCCCGAAACGGAGAGGGGGAGAAGCGATGTCCTCTTGCTTGCTCCCCCTCTCCGTTTCGGGGAGGGGGTTGGGGGGAGGGGTTTCAAACCCGCTTCACGATCACGAAAGGGATAGCACCATGCGTTGGACGTTCTGTGCTCTGGTAGGAGTTGTCCTGAGCGGATTGCTGGCGGCGCCGTCATCGCCTGGCCAGGTTCCGGCAGCGAACGAAGGCGAGCAACTCATCCAGACCTTCTCGATCGCCGCGGTCGAACCGGAGACGGGCACGTGCGGCGTGGCTGTGGCGAGCAGGGCCTCCAATGCCTGCAGGAGCGTCGGACACGCTCGCGCCGGCGTCGGCGCGGTTTGCACTCAGTATTATTCGGTTCCGAAGTGGGGTGCCATTGCCCTGGACTTGCTGGCCCAGGGGAAGCTGCCCGAGGAAGTCTCGGGCGAACTGCTGCGCAAGGACAAGGGCCCGGGCGGCCGGCAGCTGGCCATCATCGACATCGAGGGTCGCTCCTGCGTGCGCCACCCCATCAAGGCGAGCAAGAGCGGCGAGTACTGGGGCGCGATGACCGGCAAGCATTACACCTGCCAGGGCAACACGCTGACGGGCCGCGAAGTCATTCTCGGCATGGCGAAGGCTTACGAGGAGACGAAGGGGAGCATGGCGGATCGCCTGATGGCCGCCCTGGTCGCCGGCGATTGCGCCGGCGGCGATCACCGCGGCCGCCTGGCGGCCGGCATCCGCGTATGCAAGAAGGGTGTCGAGGGCTACTGGCTGGACCTGCACATCGACAATAACAAGGACGCCGTGGTTGCCCTGTTGAAGGCGTATGTCGAGTTGAAGCACGACGCCAAGGGCGACTGGCCCGGTGGGCAACCGCCTTTCAAGCACCCGTGCCCCGACCGGCCTGCGCCGAAACCCCCTGCGAAGTGATCGGCAGCCGAGGCGGCAAGTTTGGAACTTGCCGCCTCCACATTATCGACATCGAGCATCAGGACTTCGGTCGCTTCTTCGGTTTGCTGCCGCTTTTCGATTTCGGCGAGGACTCGGCAGAAGCCTCTCGCAGACGTTTCAAGTAGGCTTCAATCTCTTCCGGCGCCAGGCCAGCCAGCCGTTCCTCTGGGGGAAGGCTCTGCAGGAGTTGGCGTCGCTCCTCGGGCGTCAGATCCGACCAGTGCTCCTTGGTAAAATCTCTGATGAAATCGTCCATTGTGTAAGGCATGGCGATCCCCTCCCCCTCATACCTGGTGAACAGCTGCGCGATCAGACTGCTCGTGGTCGCCGAGCATTGCTGGTAATGGCGCGCACCATACGCCACCTGCTCCCGCACCGCGCTGAACAGATGCAGCGGCGCGTTGTGCTCAACCTGCGGCAGTTGCCCCGCCACAATCACCTTGATCACGTCGGTGCCGCGCCGGCAGCGATATATCCCCTCCTGCACACGCTCCCACGGCACTTGCTGAGCCAGATTGTGCGGATACCGGCTGCACACAGCATACAGACGGAATTCGCTCTCGGGCAACAGCAGTCCCTTTTTGGTGCGGAGCAGCTTGCGATAACTGACGTAATGGCCTGTCAACTCCTTCAACGCCCAATCGTCGAGCGGCTCGTGATGGGACTTGAAAGTAATCAGGTTGTGAGGTGCCAGATCCTCCAGCCCATCGGGCAACTGCCCGACAAACCGTCCCTTGCGTATGCGTAGGACGAGGACATCGAGATACTGTTGTTGGTGCGACAAGTCCTTCTCCGGTTCCACCGCGAAAGGGGAATCAGTGAAGAGGTCGGTGAGCAACAGGCCGAAGAGGCGGTGCCAGTCCCTGCGTTCCTGGCCTTCATCCTCGCGAAGAGGTTGCGCCATCGTAATCTCCAATCACTCGCAAGTGCAGCGTTACAGAGTTCCCAACTCCAGATAAGGTACTCGATCCGTGAGCGCCTGCCGCGCTGCCTCGCCGTCCGGCCAGCAGACCAGGTACAACCGCGTCGTGTACCAGCGCGCTCGGCAAGCGCGAACGACCGCGAGGAGCGGATCCATCTCGTGCAGGCCCACGAGGAGATAATCGTAGCGGCCCGCCGCCTGATGCCGCAGCCTGTCGAGCAGGGCGGCGAAGACGGCCGGCTCGTCGCCAGCGACCAGGGACAGGGCGGCAGTCAGATACCGCAGTTCCCCACCGGGTGGAGGCAAGCGCGGCGCACCTGTGAACCGCGCCGCAAGGTTGATGACTGGCCGTAACCAGCGCAGCACTCCCGTGTAGCCGTTGACAATCACCTGCTTGAAACGATGTTGGTCCCAGCCCGCCAGCGTCCCGATCAGCCGCCCACCGCGCCGCGCCAGCAGTAGTTGTCCTGGCTCAAGGTCGAGCAGCGTGCCGTCCAGCGTAAAGAAATCCTCGGGCCGATAGCAAGGAAAGAACTGCCGTCGCCGTCCCTCCGTGTGCAGAAACGCCAGCACCTCCGGCAGATCCTCCGCACACGCCGCTTCGATGCTGACGTCTCCGCGAGCGCACGCTGGTCCCATTCGGCGACGCGGCAGCGGCACGGCGGCCGTCTGATACAGGCCGGCGAAGTGGTAAGTGGGCAGGCCCGCACGCCCCGAAGTCAGCACCGCCAGGGCCACGTCATTACCCTCGGCGATCGTCGTCAGGTAGAACGGCGTGCGGCCGTCGGCGTGCAGTTGGCGGAGAAAGGCGTATCCGCGGGCCAGCAGACCACGGTTGCGATATTCCGGCAGTCCGCGCAGTCCGCCCAGGTAGCCGACCGCCGCCGGCTCACCGTTGACATAGACCGGGCGCACCGCTCGCATACCGAAGCCGATCACGCGCCCTGTCTCGGTGTCCCGGCAGGCAATCACCTGGCGGAATATACCGTCAACAGCGGCAGCGCGGAAGTAACTCGGCTCGCGCCGAAACGTCACGGCCACGGTTCCGCCCATCGGCGTGCGGGCCAGGACGTCGCGGAGATCCGCGTCGTCGGCCTCCGTGGCCAGGTCAAACCGGAAGCGGCTCATCAGTTGGGTAATTGGTCCCCGGCAGGGGAGGCTCTACGGGTTGGGAGCCCGACGCGCCAGCGAGGACCGTCCTCGCTGGCGCGTCGGGCTCCCAACCCGCAGAGCCTTGCCATCAGCGCGTCGCCGGCTGGCCGTTCTTCTTCACGCACTCCTCCAGGAACGTCCGCACCGCGGTGACGTTCGCCTCGTGCTGTCGCTCCAGGAACGGCAGGCCCGAGTGGCGGCGGTCGGTGCCCCAGTGGAACTCATCGAACTTCTGGCGGTCCGGCGTATAGGCGTAAGCCTTGACGCCCCCCGCGCACCCGTTCTGAGTGCTGAACGGCACGGACACGACGATAAAATGCTGGCGCAGTAGTTTCA
>DASPXY010000043.1:0-14357 GCA_035637055.1 Gemmataceae bacterium
TGCTCACGAGTTGCCTGCCATCTCCCCTCCATGCAGGGAACCTTCCGCCGGCGCGAAGAACACCAGGGCAGTCAAATCCTCAGTGATCTCGCAGAACCGGTGCTCCGTGAGCCGCTCCACAAAGAGGATGGTGCCCGGCCGCACGTCTTGCACTTGCCCGCCGACCCGCAACTTGCCCTGGCCAGCGACGATGTAGTAAACCTCGTCTTCGGTATGGGGCCGTTGCGGGTCGTCCGCTCCGGCTTTGAGGTGGTAGACGCCCATGCTCAGCGAGGCGGCACGCAGAAACTCCAGCCACGGCTTGCCCACGCGACTTCGCTCTGTCAGCACTATATTCAGGTCGAAGGTCTGCATCGCACCTCCACGCAGTAGACTCCCGGCTGGCAGGGAGTAGCATAGCGACCAACCCAGCAGGTGCAACCAGCCGGCGCGCCAGAGCGCTCTTGTCCTGCCCCTGCCCGTTGGGGTACATCTGCAATCGCCCGCCGGGGCAGCGGAGTGAGACCGTGCCTGGCCTCTTGCGTCCTTCGCCATTCCGCCATGTTCCCGAGTTCGCCCACGTCCGCGGCGCTGCGCAGACGTGCGGAATCCTCTCTTCGCCAGGAGGCTCGTATGTGCCAGGGACTGGTCTTCTCCGTGGTCTGGCTGCTGCCGCTCTGCTCGGGTTTGCCCATCGGTGACAGTTTCCGCCAGGGACAGGCCGCGCTGGTGCGCAAGGACTACGCCCGCGCCGTCGTCTGCTTCAGCGATACGCTTCGCTTGACGCCACACGGAGTCAAGGCTTACGTCGGCCGCGCCCGCGCCTACGAAGCCCTCCGCGACGCCGACCGCGCCATCGCCGACTGTACCCAGGCGCTCTACCTCGACCCGACCAATGTCGATGCTCATGTCGTCCGGGCTCGCGCGTATCGGCGGGGCAAGGAGGACTACGTCCACTGCATCGCCGACTGCGATACGGCGCTGCGCCTCGACCCGAAGAACGCCGACGCCTTCTTCAACCGCGGCAGCGCTCACGCCGGCCGGAAAGACGTGGACAAGGCGCTGCGCGATCTGAATGAAGCTCTCCGCCTCAACCCGCGCCACGTCGGCGCGTATCTCAACCGCGCTCTTGTTCACCGCGCCGCAGGCGATCGCACGAAAGCCCTCGCCGACTGTGAGCAAGCGCTGCGGCTCGACCCTTACGACGGTTACAGTTACGGTCTGCGGGCGGCCCTGCACGGGGAGGCGGAACGGTACGATCAGGCGATCGCCGACTGCGATGTGGCTCTCGGCCTCGAACCCACCGATGTCGTTGCCCTCGTCCTTCGCGCCGCCGCCCACGCCAAGAAGGGCGAATACGACAAGGCGATCCTCGACTGCACGTGGGCCATTGAGGTCACCCCCGACTACGTGGGTGCTTACGAGACGCGCGGGGCCGCTTACGCTTTCCAGCACGAGTACGACAAGGCCATCGCCGACTGCAGCGAGGCCATCCGCCTGGAGCCTGAGGCGTCCATGCCCTGGAATAACCGCGGCGTATGTTACTACCGCAAGGGCGAGTACGATAGGGCCATCGCCGACTGTAACGAGGCCATCCGCCTCGACCCGAAGAACCAACTGGCCTTCGCCAACCGCGCTCTCGCTTACGGGGGCAAACGGGAGTATCTCAAGCAGTTGCTCGACGCCAGCGAAGCCATCCGCCTCGGCCTGAAGACGGCGGAGATCTACGGGTGTCGCGCTACCGCCCGCGCTTCCCTGGGCAACCACGACGAGGCCATCGCCGATTACGATGAGGCGCTGCGCCTCGACCCGAAGGGGGCGTTTCTCTACTCCGCGCGCGGCCTCGTCTGGAGCGAACAGGGCGAACACGACAAGGCACTGGCCGACTTCGAGCAGGCCCTTCGCCTCGATCCGAAATGCGCTGCCGCTCACGTCGGCCGCGCCAGCGTCCACCTCGGGCGCGGCGAACATGATCGGGCCATTGCCGAGTGCTCAGAGGCGATGCGGTTGGGGACGAAGATGCCGGAAGCGTACTTCGGACGCGGCGTGGCCCATTCGGCGAAGGGCGACTGGCGGAGCGCCCTGGCTGATTTCGACGAGGCAGTTCGCCTGGCTCCCGAGTTCGCCAAGCCCTACCTCGCCCGCGGCCTCGCCCACTCCAGGCTGCACGAGATCGCCCGTTCGATCCAGGACAGCAACGAGGCCATCCGCCTGGCGCCGGGACAGTATCGCGGCGCCTTGATTCAGGCGCACGCTTACGTGAACCGCGCTTCCGCCTGGATGGTCAAGGGCGAAGCGCAGCAGGCCATCGCCGACTGCGACGCCGCGATCCGGCTGGATCCCAAGTTTGCCCAGGCGTACGCCCTGCGCGGCGTCCTCCAGGGCCTGGGGAACAAGCTCGAGCAGGGGTTCGCGGATCTGGACGAGGCGGCCCGACTCGAGCCGAAGGCG
This sequence comes from Gemmataceae bacterium, assembly GCA_035637055.1. Classification (GTDB taxonomy): domain Bacteria; phylum Planctomycetota; class Planctomycetia; order Gemmatales; family Gemmataceae; genus DASPXY01. Next base: position 2,431 of record DASPXY010000043.1, read on the forward strand.
GGACAGGTTCCTGCTCTCCGCGGCTTCCTGCGGTTGGGGCGCGGCGAGTACGACCAGGCCATCGCGGACTGCGAGGCAGCGTTGCGGTTGTCGCCGAAGTGTGCCCTCGCCTTCGCGGTGCGCGGTACCGCTCACGCGCGCAAGGGCGAGCACGACCGGGCCATCCGCGACTGCACCGCGGCGATCGACCTCGACGGGGACATTCCGCTGGCCTACGCCACGCGTGCCGCCGCCTATCGGGCGCTGGGCAACGTCACCAAGGCCGCTGATGACGAGCGCAAATATCGAGAATTATTGGAACAGCACAGTGCGCCGTGGGGGCCGTTGTCGCTGCAAGGAAGGTTTGCGTGAGCGCCACTCGCAGGATTTGAACCACAGAGACACAGAGAAGAGGAAATGAAGAATGAGGAACAGGGAACGGGGAATGGAGAATGAGAAAACAGGTCCGCTTCTGGTCATTCTCCGTTCTCCGTTCCCTGTTCTCCGTTCTTCATTTGCCTTTTCTCTTGTGGTCTTCTCGGTATCTCTCTGTCTCTGTGGTTCAATCTCCGGCTGCAGCAAGGCACGTCCAGCGGCTCCGCCCGAAGCGCCGACTGACAACCACAACAGGGTGGCCGCTGACTTCGACCCGGCGGCAACGGGGACGGTCTGCGGCCGCGTCACCTGGCAGGGCAATCTCCCGTCCGTGCCGCCCTTCGAGGTGCGCAACTACGTCCCCATCGGTTGCCCGGGACAGCCGCGCTTCCTGCGCGAGAACCCGCACGCCCCGCGGATCGACCCCGACATGCACGGCGTCGGCGGGGCGGTCATCTTCCTCCGCGGTGTTCCCGTCGCCAGGGCTCGACCGTGGGACCATCCCCCCGTGCGCGTCGAACAGCGCGACCGCCGGTTCCACATTCTGCAGGGCGCGACAGAGGTGCGGACCGGCTTCGTCCGTCGTGGTGAAGCAATCGAGGTGGTGTCGCGTGAGCAGCACTATCATGCCCTGCACGCCAGCGGAGCCGCCTTCTTCACCCTGACGTTCCCCGACGCGGATCGGCCGCGTGGGCGTCGTCTAGCGTCGCCGGGCCACGTCGAACTGACCAGCGCCGCGGGTTACTACTGGATGCACGCTCATCTCTTTGTGGACGATCACCCCTACTACACCTGCACCGACAGCCAGGGGCGGTTTCGGTTGGAGAAAGTGCCGGCGGGGCGCTACGAGGTCGGCTGCTGGATGCCGTCGTGGCGGGAGCAGCGCCACGAACGCGATCCGGAAACGAGCCTGATCACACGTCTGTTCTTCCGGCCGCCGGTCGAGCGCCAACAACCCGTCGAGGTGCGGGCGGGCGCCGAGGTCGGGGCGGCCTTCACACTTTCGACGAGCGATTTCGAGCGCTAAACTACCACGGGACGACTCCTGGGGTCTTGCGACAGCATGGTGGTGTGCGATAATCACTCGGCTGTTTCGCTGGAACCTGCACCACGGGAGTCAACCCATGTCTCACTCCTTGACCCTGGTCGCGGCCCTGGCCCTGTTGACTGCCGTGGCCGCCCAACCGCCGGCACGCGACGTGGACAAGGCGGAGCGCGTTGCCCTGGAGCGAAAACTCCTGGTCGCCGAGACGCGGCTGTACGCTACTCAGATTCGGTTAGCTCAGCGGGAGTGGCAACACGGGTGCCTGCCGGAAGCCCTGGCGACTCTGGACGAATGCCGCCGTGACCTGCGGCACTGGGAGCATATCTACCTGCGCCGACTCTGGGAAGAGCGCAGCCGTGTCGTGGGGGACAGGCTCGGCAGTGTCCGCGATGTCGCGTTCAGCCCGGACGGCAAATGGCTCGCGGCCGTCGGCGAGGACAGGATCGTGCGCGTCTGGGACGCGCGGACGGGCGCGCCGCGCTGGCTGCTCAAGGGCCATGAGGGGCCGGTGTGGAGCCTGGCGTTCAGCCGCGATGGCAGACGACTCGCCAGCGCCGGCGAGGGCGGCTTCGGCAAGGAGATCCGCGGTGAGATCCGTGTCTGGGACATGGCGACGGGCAAATCTCTGCAAACTCTGCTGCGACACCCCGGCCCGGTGACCGTGATGGCGTTCAGCCCGGACGGCCAACTTCTCGTCAGCGCGGGCGCGCGGGATTCCAGCCTGGTGCCAGGCAGGATCACCGTCTGGAACCTGACGAGCGACAAGCCGGCCTTCTCGCTACGAGGCCACGAGAGCAGCATCCAGAGCATCGCCTTCAGCCCGGACGGCAAGCGTTTGGCCAGTGCCGGGTCGCCTGCGAACGGGGTGAGCGAGATCAAGGTGTGGGAGTTGGCCTCGCACGGCCTGGCGATGAGCCTGGAGGGCCATCCCGGCACGGTCTGCGGTTTCGCGTTCAGCCCGGACGGCAAGACGCTCGCCTGTGGCGCACTCGACGCGACTGTGCGTCTGTGGGATCTGCCGTCAGGCAACCCGGGTCGCGTCCTCAAAGGCCACAAGCAAGCGGTCAACGCTCTCGCCTTCAGCCCCGATGGCCGGCGCCTCGCGAGTGCCTCGCTCGACTGGACCGTGAAGGTGTGGACCCTGGCCACCGAGCAGGCCCCCGTGACCCTCAAAGGCCACACGGGGGTGGTGACCCGTGTCGCTTTCAGTCCCGACGGGCAGCACCTCCTCAGCGGCAGCAGGGACGGCTCGGTGCGACTGTGGGGCCTGAATCCGACTCCGGAGGCTACCCAGTTGAAAGGACATCGGCAGAAGGTCATCTGTCTGGCGTTCGCCGGCGAGGGCCGCCTGGTCAGTGGTTGCGGGCGGCTGTTCAACGACAAGGGGACGCCGCTGCCGGGGCAGGTCAAGGTGTGGGACGCTGCCGCCGGCCGGGAACTCCTCTCGCTGGAAGGGCACTCCGCGTCGATCACCGTCCTGGCCGCCTCTCGTGACGGCAAACGATTTGCGAGCGGCTCGGCTGACCATACCGTGAGGATCTGGGATGCGGCCAGCGGCAAGGCGCTCCGGACGTTCCGGGGCCATGACAGGCCGGTGACCGCGCTGGCCTTCCACCCGGACGGCAAATTGCTGGCCTCCGCTCACGACGACGGCCCGGTCAAACTCTGGGACGCCGACACAGGGAGGGAGATTCGCGTCCTGAAGGGGCAAGATCTGCCCGTCCTCGTGCTGGCCTTCAGCCCGGACGGCAAACGCCTGGCGAGCGCCGCCTGGAGCGGTGTGCGCGTGTGGGACGTGGCCACGGGGAAAGCTATCGCGTTCGCTCCAAAGGGCGAGTCCTCGATCCACAGCGTCGCGTTCAGCGCCGATGGGAAATGGCTGGCGGGCGGCAGTGTGCGGGAGCGCGACCAGCGCCCGGGCGGCCCAGGCTACGTCCATGTCTGGAACATTACCACCGGGGAGGAAGCGTTCGCCTTGTGGGCACACGACGGACGAGTTGCCGTCGTCGCCTTCAGCCCCGATGGCCGGCGCCTGGCGAGCGCCGGCGTCGATGGCACGGTCAAGTTGTGGGATCTGGCCGTGGGCGTTGAAGTCTTCCGGTTCGACGGCTTGCCGAAGGGCATCGGCTCTCTGGCGTTCAGCCCGGACGGCAGATACCTGGCCTGCAGCACGGGCGACGCGGTGAGGCTTTGGGACAGCGGCGTGTGGGGCAAATGACCGGCATTGGGGTGCTTGTCGGCAAACGCCGCTCCTCCGTTTCCTTTCGCGAGGCGGGAGGAATCCTCTGGACTCTCTCATTCACGCTCTGGGAGAGGCAGTCCGGTTTGCCGCGAGCGGCTGCGCGGCCACAGGCTGGAAGCCTGCCCCACGTGCTTGAGAACCTGCAGGAACAAGAAAAGGGTTGGAAGCGGTGGGTGCCGCAAGGCGGCAAGTGCTTCCAACCCGGGAGCGAGAGGGACAGAAGTGCATCAGACCGCCGCCAGCCGGCGCGATCTCTCAGGTGGTGACTCGGTCGCAACGCCGGATCTGGCGGGTGAAGGCGAATGTATCCATGCAAGATGGCGTTTTGATGTGGGATCGAAGGAAGTCACAGGTAGAATTTGACGGTTCGGGCTTTGGTTCCCCGACAAACCCCCAACTCCATGCTCTTGTCACCGTCAATGCTGGCGATTTGTGAACATTTGTTCGTAAGGAAAAGGGAGCGCAACGGTGAAGGCGCTCGTTCGAGTGTGACATTTTGCTGCGGCTTTTCTCGCTGGCTGCCGAGGTGTCGGCGGATGACATTCTGCAAACTATTGACAGATAACGACTAAGGTCAGTCAATGTCCCTCGGGAATTCTTTCACTTTTTTTCGGGGTTTCCTCTTGATAACCTCGTTAGAGAGGGTATTATTCCTATGTCCCGCTGAGTGATGACTTCGGTGACTGGGCGACGCCGAAGAAGTCAACGGCGGGACATTTTTTTTCCCTCCCTCCCACAAAAAAAGCCCACGGGTTGCGACCCGTGAGCTTGAAACCACCCCTTCAACAACCACACTCCCGATCACTGCTGATTATTGCGGATGACCCGTGTCGAGGGACCATCGCCAGGCACGAGCTTCCAACCCTGCGGCGGGACCGGGCGCTCGAATTCCGCAGGCCGCAAAGCCACTCCGGGTTCGAGCCGGTTGAAATCCCAGGTCACCTCGTTGCCATTAGGTTGCTCGAACCACAATTGGCGCGGCAGGAAATTGGTCGCCGTCAGCACCAGGCGCGCCTTCGTGAAATCGGCGCGGTCGGCGGGAGTGCGCGGCAGCACCTCGACATAGTAATACCACTTGTCGTTGGGCGGCGCCGGCAAGAGCCGCAGCTGATAGCGCTTCTTGGCATCGTCGGCCTTCATGCCGAACAGGAAGGTGAGGAAGTTGTCCTCCGAGGCCGGCCCGGCCTTGCTGTCCTGCTGCAATTTGTAGACGAGAATCTCCTTGCTCTTGGGGGCGTAGGTGCAGAGTTCGCTGGCGTTGACGATCAACTTCTCGAAGACCTCGGGCTTGGCCTTGTTCTGCATCTCCAGGCTGGCGCGGCTGGGTTTGAGGAACTTGGCCGTCCCCTCGAAGACGTCGGTGCGCTGCCAGGTCTTGTCGATGGCAGTGCGCGTACACTGCACGACGAGGCTGTTGATGCTGTTCATGACCCGTTCCCAGTTGGCGAGGACCGCATCGAGCTGCGGGTCTGGGGCGGGGGGCGCTTGCACAGGCGGTTGCTGGGCGAGCAGGCTGGCGGCGCATAGCAGGGCGCCGGTCAGGGCCAGGATAGAACGTCGCATTGGCTTTCTCCCGATTCGCTGTTCCGATATGGGTCGGGCCCGCTGGCGCGTGCGGTCGATCACGAGGCGAGCCGGGTTATAGCATGCCCGCCGCAGTGCGCGAAGGTTGGTTTTGCAAGGAGGGTGCCCTCTCGAATTTGGCGAGCGGCGCGGCGTGAGCCCGCCGGTGCGGCTCACCGGCGGGCTCACGCCGCGCCGCTCGCCAAATTCGAGGGGGCACCCTTGCAAGGAGACGCCCCGGCTTCCTCCCTTTGCCCCATTCGGAGAGCGGTTAAGGTGAGAAAGACGAGCGGTTCAGGCAAGCGGACGGATGCCTGTCACGTCGGGCGGCCGCGGTCGCTCGTCAAGGCCGCCGACTCCGTACCAGGCAACCCGGGGTCTGACGTTTGATCTTGTCGATTAATGGCCGTGCCTGCTCGGTGTAGGTCACGGGCTCGAGGCGGACTGCGGTCTCCAGGTGGCGGAGCGCCTCGACAGGACGGCCGTTCTGGTACAGACGGCCGAGTTGGAAATGGAAATGGGCCTGCGCTTCCGGAACCTTTTCCAGCCCTTCGCGGTAGACCGCTTCCGCCTCCGCGTACGCCCACCGCTCCCGGGCGTTGGACGCAAGTCCGTTGTAGGCCGCAACCCGTTCCTCGATGCCCCAGGCGGTCTCCCGGGGATCCCGCGGTCGCAGCCCGGCGAGCAACGCCAGGGCACGCCGGTAGTCCCGGCTACTCTCCTCCCAGCGCTCCAGATCCTGGAGCAAGTCCGCCCGCAGAAGCACCGCCGCGACATTCGTTTCCGGGATGCCCGTCAGCCGGCGCTCGGCCTCGACGGGGCGGCCCAGGGCCCGCAGCATCCTGGCAACATCGATCCGAATCCTCACCGGGGCACGCTCCGGCAAGCGGACCGCGGTCGCGGCGGAGTATTGGCGAATCTTCTGCCGCAATTCCGAGAGCATCTCTGCGGGCGAGCGCCCAAACAAGGGCCGCGAACTGCCCAGGTCGCACAGCCCCTCAATCAGGCCCTGCGCTGCAACCAGACGGTCCGCGCGCAGCCACTCGGCCGCCCTCTGGGACTGCACTTCGATCAGGTGCCGGGCGTACAGCACGGGAGGGGCCACCGCGATGACGGCGGCCAGGACGAGTCGGGGCCAGCGCAGCCCGCAGACCGCAGCAGGGGCGTGGCCGTCCGCCAGGCACCGGCCCATCAGGCACCAGGGCAGCTGCAGAGCCAGGCACCAGAGACAACGGACGAGCGCCGCCCAGGTGAAACCGGCCTGTCTCAGTCCCAGCCCGCCAGCGAGGGAGGCGCCGGCGGCGACCGTCAACCCGGCCGCGAGCACCCCAAGCAACCCCCAGCCCCAGGCGGCTCCCCGGGAAGCCCTGCCCAGCACGGCAGCGGCCAGCAGGCAGAGCGGCAGGGTTGCCAGCAGGTGAACCACGAGCAGGCGCGTCCACGCAAACGGCGCCGCCATCAGGCCGAGCGCACGGTGTTCCTCGCCTGTCGCGGCGGTCAGGGCCCCCAGAGGAACCGCCACACCCAGGACGGCACCGATCAGGTTGGCGAGCCATCGGCGTCTCATGCGCTGCTCACCGGGACAGGGGGCGCGGCGAAGGATGCGCGCACGGCTTGAGGATTGGGCGCAGCGGGCACGTCAATGCCCAGTGCCCGGGCGGTGTCCGGTCTGCGGAGTTTCCAGATCATGCCGTCGTAGGCGTAGTGGAGGAACGCCGCCCACAGGTTCAGGCCCAGCCACCATTCCGCCAGGTGCTGTTCCAGCAGCACCGCGAACAGGCCGAGGAGCACGGCATAGGCCGAGAGGATCCCCAGCCAGCGGCCCGCCATCACGCGGAAGAGTCCCGCCGAGCCGGTCGTTTGCCGCCGCCAGGCGTACGTGGTGACGATCGCCAGATACTCGACCGCGTGGAAGGTGGCAGTCGCGGTGGTCAGCGCGATGACCAGAACTGATGCCCGCAGGTTGAGGGCCAGCAGCAGCGCGCTGTACAGGCCGCAAACGCTGAGCAAGTAGGTCAGCTTTGGCAGCGGCCGCCGCGCCGGCCGCCGCCACTCGCCGATCACGAGGAGCACGGGCAGGCACAGGGCGCCCAGATCCAGCGCGCGCAACACCGTGGCGCGGTCGGGATCAGCCTCCAGCCACCCCGTCGCCCAGCCCGCCGTGCGGGCGATGACATAGAAGATGAACAGGCGCAAGCCGTGGCGCTCCAGCCGGGGCCAGCCGCCGCCGACCTTGCGCGCGTAGATGCGCAGGACGCCGTGGTGCTGCGAGGCGAAATGCCAGCCATTCCAGAGGTAATCGATAAACACCAGGCACAGGAACTGGCCTTCCAGGAGGCGAACGCCCAGGACGACGGCCAGGGTGGCGACGGCCAGCGCGACGAACAGCGTGGTGCGTCCCTCGCGCCGGTCGGGATCGACCGCGACCAGCCCGAGCGTGAGCCAGCGGTGCGGCGTCGTCAGGAAGTAGATCTGCCAGAACTCGACGTGGGCCGTCCCCTCGGCCGCCACGAAGCCCGGCAGCAGAGCCAGGATCCAGCCCAGGTTGGCGAGGAAAAGCAGATCGAAAGCGGGAGAGACGACCCAGCCACCCGCACCGCCCTCCTCCGGCGCGGCCGCCCGCGAGGCGGTCACGGCAGCGGCGCCGTTTTCAGCTTCCATTTCTCGCCTTCTCTCACCAGGGTCCAGGTGACGGTGCCGACGTCTTTGCCCGCGCCGTCGTCGTAGATGCGCACCTCGACGGTGGCAGTATCCCCGTTGATCGTCGGGGCCGAAGGCTGGATGCCGTACTTCGCATAGAGTGGGCGCTGCTGCTCCGACGGCGCGGCGCCCTCGACGAAGAGTTCGCGGAAGGACTTGGGGTCGCGGGCACGGTCGGGCACGGCGCGCAACTCGGCGCCCAGCAGGTCACCGGGTGACTGCGCTGGGCCTGGGGCATCCCTACCGCAGCCAGCCAGCGTCACGGCGGTCAGGAAGAGGGCGACCGCCCGGAAGCAGGGGCGGTCGCCAGGTCGCTCAATAGTCATTGGGAATCACCTCGCCGCCGGAGCGCGTGCCCAGGGCCTGCCAGGTCGCCGGGTTGATGCTGTTGCTGATGAAGCGGACGGAGCCGTCAGACATGGCCGCGTTCACGCCGCCGAGGTGCCTGCTGCGGGCGGAGGCCCAGACGTTCTCGTTCGAGCGGTTGCGGACACAGACCAGTTCGGGAGGGATTCCGGCGGGCGCACTCGGCGGGCAACCGTACATCACGTCCGTGCCGGGGGAGTTGGGCGGAAACTTGGTGCTGAAGACGTTCGCGCCCATGGCCGGCCAGGTCCACAGGCCGCGGCCATCCTGGACGTGATCGAACCCATAGATTTCGCTCAGCAGCAAGGTGTTCGACGTGCCGTCGCCGATCTGGGTGAATCTGACCCCTTTGCCGCGGGCGAAGCGCATTTGCGGCGGATCCGCGACCTCGCCGCCCCAGGAGACGATGCCGAACGTGCCGGCCAACGTGAGGGTCTTGTAGGAGTAGTAGTTGTCCTTGCCCCAGTTGGCGACGTAGTTGCCCTTGCCAAGGTTCTCCAGGCTGCCGCTGCTGAAGAGGGTGGGCATGTCCGGGGCGCTGGGACAGAGCCAGATGAGGCCGTCGCTCGCCGCGTTGGTCTGCGTCGCCCCGCTTCGTCGGGCAGGGAAGGAGGTCACGATCCGGCGAGGAGGATCACGGTCATGGGGGTGCCACGATTCAGGTCGGTAATAATCCTGACGCGCTTGCCGGAAGCCACCCGATACTCGCTCACGATCCAATCGCGGCGATTGAGCAGGTTGCTCTTGTTGATTTTGCCTGTCTCGTCGGTCGCGAGCCAGCCGCGGCGCAGTTCGTCCTCGCTCAAGGCGAGCTGATCGCAGTGGCCAAACGTGCCCCAGTCGCCGTGAACGTGGCGCAGCAGCAAGCCCGCCACCGCTTCGATGGACCCGGCAAGGGCCTGCAGCGCTCCCATCGTGACGAGCATGCGGCCGACAGGGAACCGGGCATCGTCTGGGGACCGCCGGAACACGAGCACCATGCCGCCGCAGGCCAGCAAGCGCTGATCCGGAACGCCCGGATGAACGGCGTCGTCCACAAACAAGTCGTGCAGGTCGAGACCGGCCGGCATACCGCCAAACCAGTCCTGTTTCATCGAAGACATAGAAAATCTCCTTTAGTTCAAGAGTGAGCGCAACGCACAACCTGCCGGGAGCGGCCACGATCGGACTCGGCGCCGTCTCTGGATGGATCAAACTGGGATAACGCCCACGGTCGCGGCAGGCGTGCGTTGCCGGATGCCCCTTGTAGGGCGCAGTTCTCGGAGTGTGACAGCAGAGACAGAATTCGGTATCCTCCGCCGCAATCGCCTTGGCGTTGCGCAAACGCGCGGCGAACGGTTGTATTGTCGCGGGAGAACGCGCGGCTTGCGCAGCGCCAGACGCCGGCAACAAAGAATCCCCAGCCGTTCGCTCCGATGATCCCCAGGCAACTGTCATGGCTCACAAGGCAACTTGCGGTCAGTGCGGTTTGACGTGCCCGGTGGCGCACCACCTCGGCCACGCGCTGCTGACCTGTCCGCGCTGCGGTGGCGACGTGGTCCATTTTGATCAGTATGGCCCGACATTTCAGATGCCGTTTGGCTCGATTGCGGCCAGCCTGGTGGTGCTGGTCATCGTTGGGCCGTTCGGTTGCGGTCTGCTCCTGTGGGCGGTGGAAACGCTGCGAAGTTCCCCCACCTTCGCGGGGTTGATGAGCGGGATGGTGGTCGGCGCAATCCTGTGGCGGGTCGCGCGCAACAGAATCAGACAACTTCTCTCTCCCCGCTGGGCGCTGCTCGCGAACAGCACCCTGGCCGTCTTGCTGGCGGCTTCCTTGCTGCTCATTGCCATAGCGACGCAACTGGTCCCCTGGTAATCGGGTCGCCTGGACTCGGTTCTGCCGAATTGGAGTCTGGTAGACTACTGGACATGGTGGCCAACATTCGGTGCGACAACTGCGGCCTGCTGTTCGCGATCCCTGGCGGCGCCCAGGCTCCCTGGGTGGCGTGCCCGCGCTGCGGTGAGAACAACTTCAATCCCGACGTGATCCGTCGTGGCGGGGATACGGGCGTGAACTGGACTGGTTTCCTCGGGACGATGTTGATGCTGGGTGCGATTTTCGGTTGGTGCAGTCGCAGCGTGGCGATCGGGCTGGAGCATTGGCCCATGAAGAAGCAAGTTGCCCGCGACCCACCAGTAGAGATCATGGTCATCCTGCAAACGCTCGCCTTCCTCTGTCTGTTCGTTGCTGGCGTGCTGTTGGTGCGGACGAACGAACGACGAGAAACACGGCGTCTTAAATTGATCGGCGCCAGCGTCGCCACCCTCGGCGCGTTGACGCTCCTGATGCTGTCAGGAGTGATCTTCCTGTTTTTCCCTTGCTTTATCCGCCTTTGAGGAGCCGTTATCGTGTTTGAGCAGGACCATTGCCCCACTTGCGGCGGCCTGATCACGGTGGCGAAAGGGCACGAGTCGGCCTGGATCACCTGCCCGGTGTGCCAGACACGGGTTCTGCACCTGCCGCCTCAGCCGCCCGACTGGACGCGTCGCCTCGGTTGCTGGCTGGGACTGATGGGCGGCTTGCTCTTGGTGCCTGGCTGTCCCCTGACGCTGCTGGCACTGACGGCCGTGGCCCTCGGTGTCTTCTTCCTGGGGCGGACTGGGGCAGAGGAGTGGGTGCTGCTCGGTTGTGCCGTTGTGATGACAGTCGTGGGGGTGATACTGATCCGCGTCGCCGCGAGGTATCCGCAACTCCGTCGTGGCTCGGGAACGTTGTTCGTCGTCCTGGCGATATGTTCCTTCTTCGCCTTCGGCTGTGCCCTGGTCGCTCTCGCTACCTTCCTGAAACTCATCAACCCGGCGGGGTTCGATAGAGTTCCTGTCCAGCGCCCGTAGCGACAAGCAAATTCGCTTGTCGCTACGGACAAACGCACATCGCGCTGGTTTCGTCCCTTGCGCTCAGTCAAGACAGGCCAGCAGCGTCCGGAACTCACGCTTGCTTCGGAGTGTATTGAGATCGGGATCGGTGCGATACTTGCGCAGGCTGGTGTAGCCCGCATCGATGGCTCGATTGAGGTAACGCATCGCCTCCCGCGTCATTCCGAGCCGGGCGGCGAAACAGCCCATGTTGTACCACATAGCGCCGGTCACCTCGCCGAGTCGCAGTTTCTCCGTCGCCTCCGTGAGGATTGACAGCGCCAGGCCATTCTTCTGCAGCCGGCCCGCCGCCAGCGCCGCGCGGCTGTAGACGGCGGCCGGTGCCGGCCCCATCCGCAGCGCTTTGCGGTACAGCGTCAGCGCCTCCTGATAGTGCTGCTCGCGATACTGGCGCTCGGCCCAAAGCAGCAAGGTTGCTTGCGACTCCGGTTCCTCTGCCAGCAGGCGCTTGACCCACTCCGCCCCGCATGCCTTATCGCCGGCGTCGTATGGCTCCTCGGCGAGGTCGCGCAACTTTTCGGGACTTGCGGGAATGACGTCCCAGAAGAGGTCGCGCTTGCGCGGCCGCAGCCACAGGTACAGCCCGACCGTCACCAGCAGCAAGAGCACCGCCAGCAGATCGGGCGAGAACGAACCCAGCAGCACGCCCGTCAAGCGGCTGCACACGCCATCCTTGACGGCTCCCTGGACGTTGATGCCGGCGTTCTGCAACAGGGTGGCGAGCATCGGCAACACACACGC
>DASPXY010000044.1:0-3886 GCA_035637055.1 Gemmataceae bacterium
TTGCTCCCCCTCTCCTTGCAGGGGAGGGGGTTGGGGGGAGGGGTTTCCCCGCAGCGTCTCAGCCGGCCACGCGCACGAAGGTGCGGATCCGCTTCCGCAAGGATGGCGACCTGCGCCTCGTCAGCCATCGCGATTTGATGAAGTGCTGCGAGCGCATGTTCCGCCGGGCCGAGGTGCCGGTGTCGGCCACGCGCGGCTTCAATCCCAAGCCGCGCATGCTCTTTCCCCTGTCGCTGGCCCTCGGCATTGCCGGCTGCGAGGAAGTCCTCGAACTGGAACTCGACGGCGAACCGGCGCCGGAGGCCGTCCACGAAGCCCTTGCCCGTCAGGCGCCACCCGGCCTGACGATTCTGTCGGTGCGGCGAATCGACCTGAAAATGAGCGGCCGCGTGCGCCGCGTCTGTTATCGTCTACCGCTGGAGGTCAGCCGCCCGGCCGACCTACCTGAACGAATCAAGTCTCTGCTTACGGCGCCGGAGTGCTGGATCGAGCGCACCCGGCCGCAGTCGCGCCGTCTCAACCTGCGCCCGTATGTGCGCGACCTTCGCCTGCTCCCAGCTTCCGAAGTGGGCCCCCGCTTGCGGGTTAGCGCTCGGAGTGCTAACCCGCAAGCGGGCCCAACGGAAGTCCTGGAAATCGACCTCTGGGTCACCCCCGGCGGCACGGCCCGACCCGACGAAGTCCTGGCCCTGCTTGGCCTGCCCAGCCTGCTCGAAACTGGGGTCGTCCTCGAACGGACTCAAATGGAGTTACACGACGAAATACCCTCACCTGGCCCCTTGTTGCCCACGGCGGAGCGCGGGGAGGAGACACCGGCCGAGGCGGACGACGATTCCCGCCCGGCTGCCCTCATCCCCGGCCCCCTATCCTTTGACTCGTAAAAGGGGCCGCACACATTCCAGACGGCCCGCGCGGCCCTGGAAGGAAGGACCTACATGAAAAAAGAGATGCTTATCAACGTCCTCCAGCCCGAGGAATGCCGGATCGCTATTGTGGAAGATGGCGTTCTCGAGGAACTGTACGTCGAACGTACCAGTCACGAGAGCTACGTTGGCAATATCTACAAGGGCCGCATCGTCAACATCGAGCCGAGCATTCAGGCGGCGTTCGTCGATTTCGGCGTCGGCCGCAACGGCTTTCTGCATGTCAGCGATGTCGAGCCGGCCTACTACCGTCACCTGGAACAGCGCCGCGGCGAACGGGGCGAGCGCGGGGAGCGAGGGGATCGCGGCGACCGCGGTGGCCGCGGCGACCGCGCAGACCGGGGAGATCGAGGAGATCGGGGAGACCGGAGGGGCGGCCGGCGCGGTCAGCCCCAGCGTCGCCCCGCTCGTCCGCTCGATCTCGATGAGGAACTGGATACGGCGGTGCCGTCGGCCGCGGAGATCGCCGCTCTGCCCGACGAAACCTACCCGGTCACGAGGGCGCCCGAGGAAGCCGAACTCGCCGAGCGTGTCGAACTCGGAGCGCTTCCGCCCGAGACCGAAGAACCGGCCGCGGAAACCGAAGGCGAACCGCAAGCCGCTGGGGAGCCTGATGTGGTCTCCGAGCCGGAGCCGGAAGCGACGAAGGGACGGCGGCGGCCACGTGGCCGCTCGCGCCGCACTCGGTCCGAGGCAGCCGCGGAGCCGTCGGCCAGCCGGGAGGGCGAGGCTCCCGCGGAGCCGGCAGCCAGGGAGAGCACCCCTGCCTCGCAGGCCCCGACCGAGCCTTCCGCTACCGAGCAGCCACCTGCTCCGTCTGCATCAGCGGAGAAAGAGCCCGTCAAGGGAGCCGCAAAGGAGACATCCGGCCCAGAACGGCCGCGGCCGATGGAGTCCGCCGAGCGGCGCACCGACGAGGACGAACCGACCCGTGAACCACTGTCCGCGCGGCCGGACTTCAGCGACGATGATCTGAGTTTCTCCAAGGCGCGCGAGCAGCCCGCCCCAGCGACGGTGACGGCCGAACCCGCGCCGCCGCCAGAACCCGAACCCGTGCCGGAACCCGAACCCCCACCAGAGCCCATCGCGGCTGCGCCCGCCCCGATGTCCCTGGACGAGTGGGCGGACGACCTTGAGGAAGAGGACCCACGGGCAGAGATCGAGGAAGCGCCGGCGGCCGAGCAGCGCGAGCACCTCAACCTGGACGAGGATTTTCAAGGTGAGGTTCCCGACGAGCGCCTGACGGCCTTCGAGGAGGAGGACGCCTACGGCGAACCGCGGCGGCGTTCGCGTCGTGATGACCGCGGCGGCGACCGCCGCGGCGGTGACCGTGGTGGCCCGCGGCGGCAGCGGCGCGGCCCGGGGCGCCCTGGCGCGGGCCGTCCGAAGCCCCTGATTCAGGACATTTTCAGACGCGGTCAGGAAGTGCTCGTGCAGGTGATCAAGGAAGGCATCGGCACCAAGGGGCCGACCCTGAGCACCTACATCAGCATCGCTGGCCGTTACCTGGTGCTGATGCCCGGCCTGAACCGCATCGGCGTGTCGCGCAAGATCGTCGATGAGGAGCAGCGCCGTCGCCTGCGCGAGATCCTCAACGAGTTGGAGCCGCCCAAGGGCCTCGGCTTCATCATTCGCACCGCCGGTCTCGACCGGACCAAGAAGGAACTGCAGCGCGACCTGAACTACCTGTCGCGGCTGTGGCAGGTGGTGGTGCGGCGCATCCGCAAGATCAAGTCGCCGGCGGAGATTTATCAGGAAAGCGACATGATCACGCGAACGATCCGCGACACCTTCACCAGCGAGATCGACACGATCTGGATCGATGAGCCGACCGCTTTTGAGCACGCCCAGGAGTTCATGCAGATCGTGATGCCGCGCTACGCCAATCGCATCAAGCTCTGGGAGAACCCCGAGCCGATGTTCCACAAGTACGGTATCGAGGAGGAGATCGCGCGCATCCAGATGCGGCACGTACCGCTGCCCAACGGCGGTTCGGTCGTGATTGACCAGACCGAGGCGCTGGTGGCAATTGACGTCAACAGCGGCAACTTCCGGGCGGAGCGCAACGACGCCGAGGAGACCGCCTACCAGATGAACTTGCTGGCGGCGAAGGAGATCGCCCGGCAGTTGCGCTTGCGTGACCTGGGCGGCGTGATCGTCAACGACTTCATCGACATGCGCGACGAGAAGCATCGCCGCGGCGTCGAGAAGGCGATGCGCGACGCGGTCAAGCGCGATCGAGCGCGGACAAAGATTCTCAAGATATCGCAATTCGGCATCATCGAGATGACGCGCCAGCGCATCCGGCCGTCGCTCAAGCGGAGCGTCTACCAGGACTGCCCGGCATGCCGCAGCACCGGGCAGGTCAAGACGGTGGAGAGCATGAGCATCGACGTGATGCGGATGTTGCAGCTCGCCGCCCACCGCTCCGGGGTGCAGCGCATCCAAATTCGGGTGCAGGAGGAGGTGGCGAACTACCTGCAGAACCGCAAGCGCAAGGAGATCACGCGGTTGGAGGAGGCGGGCGGCATCCAGGTGTCGGTTCTCGGTGTTGCCTCGGTGTCGCCGGAGTTTCTGGAGTTCGCGTCCTACGACAGCAACAACAACGAAGTGCGCTTCACACCGTACGAGGAGACGCGGCCGCGGCGGCGCTGAGCCGTGAACCGCTTGTGGGTTAGCGCTGGGAGTGCTAACCCGCAAGCGGGACAATCCAGCGATTAATGGCTGAACAACCCACGACGACAGCCACCCGAGCACGAACCCGAGCCACACTCCGATTGGGCGCAGCCGTGCCCTTGACAGGGCGCCGCGCTCACGGGGTGAATCGCGCCACACCCCGGATGATCGCAGCGCGGCGGCGTGTTGAGGAAAAACGTGTACAGCGGCGGATAACAGTACGGCACGGGGGTCCACCAGACGCGGCAACACGGGGCCGGCAACGGCCGGTAGGTTAGCCAACCCCA
>DASPXY010000045.1:0-4477 GCA_035637055.1 Gemmataceae bacterium
TCCTGCGCGAGCGGGGCGCTGGCGGCGACGCTGGCCAGTGATGCGGCTGCGGCCTGTGTGCCAGCGGCGCTCGCGACGTCCACGAGGATCGCCGCAGCACTGTTCGCAGCGCGGCCGGTGCCGGCGGGTGTGATTTCGGCCCGGGTGATTGCCCTGACGGAAGGAGTACTCAAAGCCATGCTCGTGACCAAGCTCAAGGCGGGGGCGATGGTGTTTCTGGCGGCGACCCTTGTGCTGCTGGCTTCGGCGTTGGTTCCGGGCTGGCCGCTCGCGGCCACACCGCCGGACGCGAAGCAACCCCCGGAGGAGGGCCGCCCGGCAGCGAAGGCGGCACAGCAGGCCCCCAAGGACCGGCAGGGGGATCGACTCCCGCCGGGTGCCCTCGGCCGGCTGGGAACTCCGCGCTTCCGACACGGCGGGCAACCCATGGGCCCGGTCACTTTCTCGCCGGATAGACGGCAGGTTGTGAGCAGCAACAGCCAGGGCGTCTATGTCTTCAACGCCGCGACCGGCGGCCTGGTCCACCATTTCCGCCCGGTCATCGGCCACTCCCCGCGGCTGGTGCGGTTCCTGGCTGGCGGGAAGCGGGTCGCGGTCGGCTCGGGGGACTGGCAGCAGGCTGCTGAGATGACCGTCTACGACCTGGCCGACGGCAAGCCCTCGGCTTCGTCGAAGTTCGAGGGAAAGAGCCAGATCTTCGTCATCGACGTGACCCCGGACGGCGAGCGGGTGCTGGTCGAGGATCGGTTCGTCAGGGTCTACCTGTGGGACGTGAAGGCGAAGCGGGAGCTGTGGGAATTCCAGCACCCCGAGGCGTCCTCGACCCTGCCCTTCACAGCCGATGGCAAGCGACTTGTCCTGGCCATGAGCCGGAGGGCGGAGTTGCGCGACGCCGGGACAGGGAAGGTGGTGGGGGCGTTCCCACCCGCCGGCCCGCGCTTTTCGGGCCTGTACTCGGCAACCCTGGCTCCCGACGGGCGGCTCGGGCACGTCTCGGAGAACCGGGACGCTGTGGTCCTCCTCGACGCCACGGGGCCGGGCACGATACGGACGTTTCCAGCGGATCGCCAGACCGACCGCCTGGTATTCTCCCCCGACGGCCGGCATCTGGTCGGCCTCGGCCCGTATGCGACGCTGGTGTGGGATCTGAAGGCTGCGGATGACAAAGCCCTGGTGGCGCGCCTCCCCGCTGCTGCCCACGCCGGCTTTTCGCCGGACGGCAAGACGCTCGCCTTGGACGACCTTGGTTTCCTCACGCTCTGGCGCGCGGGGGAGTGGAAGGCGTTGCCGCAATCGGCCGATCCGGCGAGCGCGGTCCGCCGAGTCGGGTTCTCCGCGGATGGCACGAAGGTGCTTGGATACACCCGCGGAGGTTGGGTCGCCTGGCCAGCGGCAGGTGGGCCGGCGACTGCCCTGTCCGACAACTCCCCGGTCCACCACGAGGGCTTGGCGGAAATATCGGCGGACGGGCGGGTTGCCGTTGACGTCCTTCACGAGCCAGGGGCGGGCCGGGAGTGGGGCAAGTTCGCCCTGCGCGTGACCGACCTCACGACCGGCAAGGCCCGCCGCATTCCCCTCGACAAACAACCCTGGGAGCCGATCCGCCTCAGCCCGGACGGGCGGACAGTGTCGGCCTCGCTGCAAGGCGCCGAGTTCGTCATCTGGGACGCGCAGACGGGGGAAATCCTCCACCGGCGGCCGCGAGCAAAGGACCGTGTCCTGTTCGGGGCCGACGCGGCTCCGGACGGAAAGGGGCTTGCCCGGTCGGTCACTGGTATCTGGGGCGAGGGAGGCGGCAGGCCGGATCTTGGCCCCGCCTACAGCGCAGTGGTCGTGACCGATCACCGGACAGGCCGCGAGTGGAAAATGGCACCGCTCCCCTGGTCGGTGTACAGTGGCGGCGCCCGCTTCAGCCGGGACGGGTCGAAGCTGGTTCTGCAGGGCCGCTTCGACGGTAACTGGAAGAAGGACAGCGTGAGCGTCTGGGACGTCCCGACCGGAAGGCGCCTCCTGTACTGGACGCGAGCGAGCGGGCGCATCGCGTCGGTTTGCCTGTCGGCCGATGGCCGGAGCCTGCTGGCTGGCGACATGTCCGGGCGGTTGGTCCTGCTCGAAGTGGCGACCGGTGGGGAGCGGGCAGTGTACCAGCATGGGGGGATGGTCTTGTCCGCAGCCTTCCACCCCAACGGGAGCCAGGCGGTGGCAAGCAGTCCGGAGGCCCCCGTCTACGTCTGGAACCTGCTTGGCGAGCCGGAGCGGTGGGACGCGGCGAAGGGCGACGCTGTCTGGGCCGATCTCGCCTCTGCCGACGCGAAAGTCGCCTTCGGTGCCATCCGGAAGTTGCGGGCAAACCCCGGGCTGGCCAGCGCGTTCCTGAAAGGCCGGGTGAAACTCCCGTCGGTGCCCTCGGAAGAGGCGGTCGCGGGCTGGCTCAAGGGGCTCGACTCCTCGGTCTTTGCTACCCGGCAGCACGCCCAGAAGGCGCTCACCGCGGCGGCCGATCTGATCCGCTCGCGCCTGGAGGCTGCCCGGAAGACGGCGTCGGCGGAGACCGGGCGGCGGCTGGACCAACTGCTGGATTCGGCCCAGATCCTGACGCCCGAGCGGCTCCGGCAGGTTCGGGCGTGCGAGGTGCTGGAAGGGATCGGCACCCCCGAGGCGCTCAACGTACTCCGGAGCTGGGCCGCCGGCCCAGAGGGGGCACGGCTGACCACCGAGGCAACAGCGTCCCTCGCCCGACGGTGAAAGACGCCTTTGGCCCGCGCCAAAGTCCCTGACAGACAACCCGCTCGTTCGCTGGCGCCGCCTCGACCAACGTGTCGATCCCGCGGTCCAGATCCTCGGCTGGCGGGTTGTCGAGCCAGCGCTTGCGGAGGAGGCCTCCGTCTTTTTGGCGAGCGGCGCGGCGTGAGCCCGCCGGTGAAGGCTTCACCGGCGGGCTCACGCCGCGCCGCTCGCCGTTTGTGTTCGTGACTCTCAGCATCGCGCTCACGCGACGCGTTTCAGGTAACCCTTGGGATTCCAGGTAATGGTGAAATCTTCGCAACTGCGGTCAATCTGGAAGGCGGGGTTCTCGCGCACGAAGTCCTCAATCGCTTCGTACGGCCCGGGCTTCGGCCCTTCCTCCAGACCGTGCCAGCAAATGCCGTCCTCGATGATGAAGTAGTCGCCCGGCTTGATCAGCTCGTTGTAGGCACGGAGGATGCCGAGGGTCAGGTCGTAGGTGTGAGTGCTGTCCTCGATGATGATGACCTTTTCTTCGGGCTGGATTTGGGCCTTGACGATGTCGGCCACCTGCAACGGATCGCCCTGGACGAACAGGATGCGCGGATGTCTGAGAACCTGCGGGTCGATCTGTACGTGGCTGAAATCGACCGCGATCACCCGCCCCTTGCCGAGCAGATCGCACAGGTGCGCCAGCGCCAGCGTCGAGCCGCCGTGATAGTTGCCGATCTCAATGATCACGTCAGGTTGCTTCTCGTTGAGCATTTCCTGGTAGACCCAGAAATCGTAGGGGTGCTTCAGGGTGGGAATGCCGAAGTAACGACTTTTCGACAAAATGCGGCGCTGGATCGCGGGCAGGATCTCCCGCAGCGGGGCGTCCAATTGCTCCTCGAACATCCTTGACCTCCGGGACGGGCCTCAAGGGTGGATGGTGGGTGGTGGATGGTGAAGAAGGAGTTTGCCTCGCTTTACCATCCACCATCCACCACCCACCATTCGCAACCGCGAACGCGGCGCTCTTGTAGCGAAAACGCCCGCGGGAGGCAAGATGACAAGGTGACAAGGTGACAAGGTGAAGGAAGCAACCATCTTCCTTCACCTTGTCACCTTGTCACCTTGTCACCTTGTCACCGAGATACTCAGGGCGCCCCCGCCAGCGACTTTAACGCAGCCTGGGCGGCCTGGCGCACGGCGGGACGGGTATCGTTCTGCGCCAACTCGCGCAACGTGGCCTCCGCAGCCTTCGCCGCCGCCCCGAGTTGCCCCAGTTCCTGAATCGCCGCGATCCGTACCTCAATGCTGCTGTCCATCCGCGCATGCGACTCCAGGGTTGCGATGATCTCCTTTTCCGCCTTGCCCAGCGGTCCCGCCACGCGCACCGCCTGGGAGCGCAGAGTGTTATCGGCGTCCTTGAGCGCCAGTTGGGCCGTTGGCCAGACCTTGCGCACGTCGTTGCTCACCTTGCCGAGGCTGACCAGCGCCGCCCGCCGCAGCGCCGAGTCGGCCTTGGCGTCACTGACGGCCTGGGCCAGTGGGTCCGCAGCGCTCTCTGCCTTGGCGCCGTAGCGGCCGAGCGCCTCCGCCGCGGCCGTGCGAACCAGCGGATTCTCCTCTTTCGCCGCGACGATCCCCGCCAGGATCGGCACGGCCAGTTCGGCATCCGCGGCAAGGCGGCCCACGAGCTGCGCTGCGTAGACACGAGCGGCGAACTCGGTGTCGCTCTGCTTCGTATCCTTGAGCAACTCGATCAGCT
>DASPXY010000046.1:0-10629 GCA_035637055.1 Gemmataceae bacterium
CCTCGATCCTCGATCCTCGATCCTCGCCTCGCTGGTGCCGCTTGTAGTCGGCAGTGAGGGAACGCTCGCCGTGATCACGGAGGCCGAGATCGACCTGGTCCACCGCCCTGCCGTGCGCGGTCTGCTGGTGCCGCACTTTGCCTCGCTCCGCGCCGCCCTCGACGCCCTTGCCGTCTGCCTGGAACATCGACCGTCGGCCGTCGAGTTGATGGATCGCATGCTGATCGACCTGGCTCGCACGAACCTGTCGCTCAAACACGCGATGACGGCCGTGCAGGGACGGCCGGCGGCGCTGTTCATGGTCGAGTTCAGTGGCGAGATCGAGGCCGAGGTCGCCGACTGTATCGAGCGTTTGCGGCGGCGACTGCGCGAGGTGCCGGGGGTGACCGCCCTCGTGCCGGCGCTCGATCCCGCCTTGCGCAATCCGCTCTGGAACCTGCGCAGCGCCGCCGTCCCGCTGCTGCTCGGCCTGCCCGGTGATCGCAAGCCAGTGACTTTCGTCGAGGACACCGCCGTCGCCCC
This sequence comes from Gemmataceae bacterium, assembly GCA_035637055.1. Taxonomy (GTDB): domain Bacteria; phylum Planctomycetota; class Planctomycetia; order Gemmatales; family Gemmataceae; genus DASPXY01. The sequence goes on from DASPXY010000046.1 coordinate 523, forward strand.
GGAACGACTGCCGGAATTCGCCGCGCGCTTCCAGGAGGTGCTCCACCGTCACGGCACCGAGGGCGCGTTCTACGGTCACGCCAGCGTCGGCTGTCTGCACATTCGGCCGGTGCTCAATCTCAAGGACGGCGCCGACGTGCTGCGCATGAAGCACATCATGGAGGATATTACCGACCTTGTTTTGGAATTCGGCGGCGCGTTGAGCGGTGAGCACGGCGATGGCCTGGCCCGCAGTGAGTGGAACCGCAAAATGTTCGGCCCGGTGGTATACGAGGCGTTCCGGCAGGTCAAGAAGACGTTCGATCCGCACAACCTGCTCAACCCCGGCAAGGTGGTCGATGCTCCGGCGATGACGGAACACCTGCGCTACGGGCCGCCGTACCATCCCGCCGAACCGGCGACGCTGTTCGACTATCAGAAACAGGAGGGGTTCGTTCGGGCGGTCGAGATGTGCAACGGCTCGGGCGTGTGCCGCAAGCAGCACGGCGGCACCATGTGTCCGTCGTTTCGTGCGACCCTCGACGAAAAGGACAGCACGCGCGGCCGGGCCAATGCGCTGCGGCTGGCACTGGCCGGCGAGCGGCCGCTGGAGGCGTTGCGCTCGAAAGAGGTCTACGATGTCCTCAATCTCTGCCTGATGTGCAAGGCGTGCAAGGCAGAGTGCCCCAGCAACGTTGATATGGCGAAGCTCAAGGCCGAATTCCTGAACGGGTATCACCAGGTCAAGCCGCGTCCGCCGGGACATTATCTGCTGACGCACCTCCACGTCCTGAACCGGCTGGGCGCTCGCTTCGCGCCGCTGATCAACCGCGTGCAGCAGAGCGGGCTGTTCCGCTGGCTGCTGGAGAAGGTCGGCGGCATCGATCGGCGCCGCAGTCTGCCGCTGCTGCATGCCGATCATTTCCGCCGCTGGTTCGCCCGCCACAAGCCCGCCGCAGGCGCTGGTCGCGCCGGCCGCGTGCTGCTCCTGGACGATTGCTTCACCACCTTCAACGAACCGGAAATCGGCCTGGCTGCGGTACACGTGTTGGAAAGTGCGGGTTATCAGGTGGAGTTGGCCGGCCTGACGTGCTGCGGCCGCCCGATGCTGAGCAAGGGCTTTCTGCCGCAGGCCCGCGACCTGATCGCGGCGCAGGCGCCGGCCCTGGCCACCCGCGTTGCCGATGGAACGAGTCTCCTCGGGTTGGAGCCGAGTTGTCTGCTGGCGCTCGCGGACGAATGGCCCGAGTTGGTCGCCGGCCCGGACACGCAGCGGATCGCGGCAGCGGCTCATCTCGCCGACGGGTGGCTGGCACGCCAAGTCGAGATGGGCCGCTGCGAACTCAAGCTCTATGAGCGAGAGGATATGTGCGTGGTACATGGGCACTGTCACCAGAAGGCCCTGCTGGGAGTGGGCGACACCGCAGCGGCGCTGCGGCTCGTGCCGGGCCTGGCGGTGACGGTGCTGGACACCGGTTGCTGCGGCATGGCGGGCTCGTTTGGCTTCGAGAAGGAACACTATGACCTGAGCGTGCGCATCGCCGGCCTGGATCTGCTGCCGGCGCTGGCAGCGGCGCCCGCCGCGACGGTGGTTGCGCCGGGGACGTCGTGTCGTCATCAGATCCGAGATCTGACGCAGCGGCGGGCACTGCATCCCCTGGAGGTTCTTGGCGAGCAACTCGATCCTCCCGCTTGCGGGTTAGCAGCCAGCGCTAACCCGCAAGCGGGCACATGATAGCGGCAGCTACTCGCGATTATCGCGTCGGTCTACCACACCGTCCTCGATCTGCCAGGCGCCGCCGCGATTGCCGCTCAACTCGCACCCCTCGACCGTGCCGCGGCCGCCGTCGTGAACATGGACCCCCGCGCCCTCGTTGTCATGAATCCGGCAACCACGCACGATGGGATTGCTCTCCTGTGTCACCTCGACACCGGCGCCCGCGTTGTCGCCGATGTCACAGTCTTCCAGTAGACCGTCGCCGCCCTCGGTGACCTGCACGCCCGCCGCCGCACTATTGTGGATCTGGCATCGGCGTAGCGTGACGTGACTGCCCTGCTTCAGCTCGACGCCGGCGCGGCCGTTGCCGTGAATGTCGCACTCCTCCAACGTGCCGCCGCTGCCGTCCCTCGCGTATACGCCACTCTCCTTGCCGTCGCGCAGCGTGCAGCGACGCAGCACCGGCGCGCTGTCCTGCTTCAGTTCCACCCCCGCGTAGGCGTTGGTGGCAATCTCGCAGTCCTCGAACGTGCCGCCGCCCTCCGGCCCAATCAATACGCCGCCCTGCTTGCCGTCGTGGATCTTGCAGCGACGCACGACCGGGTTCGCCCCGTCCTTCGCCTCCACCCCGGCAAAGGTGTTGTCGAAAATGTCGCAGTCCTCAAGCAGGCCGTCGGCGTCGGCCCAGACGTAGGCGCCGCCTTGCAGCCCGCCGTGAATCTTGCAATTGCGAATTGTCGGATCGGCGCCCTCGCGAATCTCCACCCCGGCCAGGGCATTGCCGACAATATCGCACTCCTCGAACAGTCCGCGCGTGCCCTCGCCAAGCACCAGGATGCCCCCCTGCTTGCCGTCATGGATCTTGCAGCGGCGCACCGTGAAGTCCGTCACCTGGCGCAGCACCACGCCCGCATAGGCGTTGCCGTAAATGTCGCACTTTTCCATCAGGCCGGTGCCGTTCTCCCAGGCGAATAGGCCGCCCTGCCGGCCGCCGCTCAGGGTGCAGTCGTAGAGAGCGACGTACGCGCCCTGCTTGACCTCGATGCCGGCCAGCGCATTGCCGAAGATCTCGCAGTTCTCGAGTTCCGTGGAGGTGCGATCCCAGCAAAACAGGCCCCCCTGCGCGCCGCCGTGAATGACGCAGTTGCGGAGGATGGGCGTCGCCGAGCCGTGGGTCGCCACACAGGCCAGCGACTCGCAACTGATATCGCAATCCTCCAGCAGCAATTGGCCCCTGGCGATCTCCACGCCGAAGAACTCGACGCCCTGATGAACGCCGCGCAGGGTCAGGCCACGCACGCTGGCTTCGTCCGTCTGCATCACCAGACAGTTGACGTCGATGGCATCGACAGTGATCAACGCGCGCGGGCCGTCGCCGCGAATCTCCACGTTGCGATCCAGCACTATCGGCCCGCTGTACGTGCCGGGGCGAACCCGGATGAGGTGCCCAGGCGGGGCGGCGCGGACGGCGTCGGCGAGGGAGCGATAAGCGCCGCGGCCCTCGGCGCAAACCACCAGCGCCGGGCGTGACCGATCGAGGCTGTCGCGCGTGGAGGCCATGAAGGTTCTCGGAGGTTCAGACCGATGCTAAGCCGCAAGCGGGGATCGAGGTGGCGCGGGGAAACGGACGCGGAACGTCGTGCCGCGCAGCGGCTCCGACTCGATCTCCAGCGTCGCGCGGTGGTGCTCCAGGATCACGACCACGAAGGACAATCCCAAGCCCATGCCGGCGCTCAGCCCCGCGAACAGGGCGTTGTCGCGCTTGGTCGAGAAGTGCGTCTCGGTACAGCGCCTGCGCACCTCCTCGGTCATGCCGATGCCGTTGTCGCGCACCTCCAGAATCGCCTGGTCGCCCTCGGCGAGTGTTCGCAGCACCACCTCGCCCTTCCACGCTGCCGCCGCGATCATTGCCTCCCGTTTGGACGGTGCCTGAGCGCCAGCCTGCCGTGCCTGCTCGCGCAGGTAATTACGCATCTCAAAAGTCGCATCCCGGGCGTTGAACAGCAGGTTTTCCAGGGCTTGCTGCAAGTGCGAGTGGTCGCCCTCGATCCAAAGCGGCTGCGGTGCCAGTTCCAACGTCAGCACGAGTTTCCATTTTTCGCGCGCCATCTCGCCCCAGGTGCGCTGCACCTCGCCGATCAACTCGTTGAGATCCAGCCGCACGCGCTCCGACTGGTTGGGATCGCGCCGCACCGTTTGCAGGATCTGCTGCAAGCGCTCCGTGACCGTGCCGAGAGTCTGACGGACCTCGTGCAGCATCTGGCTCTGATCGGCGGACAGGCCGTCGGCCTCCAGGCAGCGGCCGAGCAGGTCGTTGGGGCGTACCAGCAGGTTCTTGATGTTGTGGGCGTACGAGCCGGCCATGATGCCGATGTTGGCGAACAGCTGCGACTTGAGTTCCAGAGCGGTGCGTTCGGCCTCTTCGCGGCGCCGTTCGGCCTCCTGGCGGCGCAGCTCCTCTTGCAAGCGCAGCCGTTCCGCCTCACTGACCTGTTGCCGCTGGCGGACGCGCTGACGCTCGCTCTCGTTGGCGCGGCGCTGGGCCAGGTAGACCCAAACCAATGCCACTGTCGCGAACACCACGGTCAGACCACTCAGGCGCAGCCAGCGCGCCACCGCGGCGTGCTCGTTGTATTGCTGCCGGGCGTACACGCGCAGCTGATATTGCAAATCGACAATGGCGCCGCGCTCGTCGAGAGGCAGGCCTTTCAGCTCCTTGTACTGGCTCGGCTGCCGCGGCCGGAGCGAATCCCAGACGATCGGAGGCAGGTTCAGCTTGTCGTCGAAGCGGACGGCGAGGCTGTAGACGACCATGAACAATGGCAGCCGGTCACGGTAGATCTTGGTCGTTGGATCTCCAAGAGATTCAAGATATACGTAGATTTCCTCCCTTTTGTCGCGTAATTTTTGCGGCAGATGCTGATGCTCCGACTTGACCGGTTCGGGGATGGGGGGGCGCGTTTGCGACAAGGCCTCCAGTTCCTGGAAACGCTCGTTCATTTGCAGGTAATCGCCGACGACCTCGGGGAGCGTTTGATAGATTTTCGCTTCCAGGAGCCACTCCTTGAGGGCCTCGCGATCGTATTTCTCCTCGCCGCGCAACCACCAATCGACCGGCTCGCGCAGGGTCAACACGGCCAGGCTGACCAGCAGTGCCGGCACCAGGACCGTGCGGACGAATTTCCAGAATCGTTGGAAACGTTGCATGGCGGCCTCCGTTGGGCTCGTGCATCAACACCTCCTTGTTCGTAGTCCCGCCTTCAGGCGGCATCGCGTGTTCCGCCTAAAGGCGGGACTACAAACAAGAGGTCCGTTGCCCTTGTATTCGCAAGCGGCCAGGTCGTCACGGCTGCTCCCCGGTCCAGTTGTAGCGGACTTCCAGGGGTTTACGGGCCTCGATCCAGGTATAGCCCGTCCCTTCCGGCTGCATACGCCAGACCGTGATGGTTGGTTCCACGAGCGGCGCTCCGCCCGCGGAGGGGTTCAGCCAGACGATGTGTTCGCCAGTGCGTGCGCTGCGGTCGCCGTCCGCGTCGAAGAGATGTCCGTTCGGTCCATTCGGCTGCCCGGCGGCGGGAGAGCCGCCGAAGCCTGGAATGCGGACGTGTCCCTTGTGCCACAGCGCCTGCCGCAGCCGATCGCGCAGCCCGTCGGCGTCGGTCAGCACCCGGCGCTCGCGATAGGCCCCTTGCACCAGGGCCTCCAGGATATCGCGGTTGAGCAGGATCTCCTCGGTCGAGCTGCAGGAGGCTTCGACGTTGCCATCGGCCATCGGCTTGAAGCCGGCGGTGGTGCTGACGGGGTTGCGATGAGCGAACAACACCAGCGGCACCGGGACGTCGAGAATGTTCCAGGCGACGTTGCGGTCGCGGTAGATGCTGTTGAAACTGATCGAGTCGCCGGTGATGACGACGAGGTTGCGGCCCTGGAGCGGATCGCGGCGAACGAAGGTGCGTAGCAGGCGTTGCGCTCGCTGCGCCGCGGTGGGCAGCGCCAGTAAGCGGCGCTCGTCCGGGGCACTGCCTACCACAAGTTGCCCGATGGCAAAGGCCTCGCGCGGGTTCGGTTGGAAGTAGTCGCCGGCGCTGTAGTTGATCAGATCCTCCACGGCGCGGCCAAACGGGAACAGTCGCTGGAAGACCCTGCTGAAGCGCCGCGCCAGATCGACCGAGTAACTATCGTCAGCCCATTCCAGGGTCTGCAGGCGGAACTGCTCGGCGTTCGCCAGCAGGCCCAGTGCCGCCCAGGGATCGCCGACGGCAGCAATGCCTGCAGCGCCGGGGAAATCGCGGCCTTTCTCGGGCCACAACTCGGGGTGACTGCGGACGAAGTCGAGGACGACGCGGGCCATCTGTTTGTTGGTGAACGAGAAGCGAAAACTGCGGCCGTTGTAGATGTGGATCAGTCGGGGGGAACTGTCCTCGGCGGGATCGAGACCCGGGCTGGCCGCGAGCTTGTAGCGGTCGGCGGTGGCGGTGGTCAGCAGCAGCAGCGGGTCCGGCCCGCGCCACTTACCGCGGGCCGCTTGCAGGGCCTGGGCCAGCGCCAGGGCGCGGTCGCTGATGTCGCCGCCAATGACCGCCAGCGGCGGCGGGTCGCGCTGCGTCAGTTTCTCGATCCATTTCTCAGCGCTATTCTCGCTGCTCAGTTTGTACCAGCGCACCCAGAGCCGTGCGCCGTCAGCCCCTTCCAACCACAGGGCCAACTCGGCGATGTCGGCGGTCAGTTCGACGAATGCCTTGTCCTTGCGAACGTGTAAGCGCGGCGCCTCAGGATAGTCCCTTGGCCAGTTGCGATGCAGCGCATCGAGAGCGGCGACGAGGCGCTCCCAGGCGTCGCCGCTGGTGGCCGGGACGAGAAAAGCAATTTCCTGATGTCCCGCCGGCACGTCGCGAACCTGCGCGGCGCCGGGGGAGCCGAGCAGGTCAAAGCCGCGCAGCGTCAGGTAGGCCGCGACCAGCAACGTGCCGGCGAGCACGGAAATCAACAGACGAGTGCTTCGCATCGAGGGGTCAGGGGTCAGGGACCAGGGGTCAGGGGCAAAGCCCCGTGCCTTGCAGTTTCTATCATACGTTTTGTAGCGGGTAGCTCGCTACACTGACTTCTGACCCCTGACCCCTGATCCCTGACCGCTATGCAAATACTGGCTCTCGACGTCGGAACCTCCTCGGTGAAGGCCGCCGTGCTGGACGTGGCGACGGCGCGGCCGGTCGGGACGGTGGCGCACGCTCCTTACGAACTGGAAAGTCCGACGCCGGATGCCGCCGAGGTGTCGCCCGAGCGCCTGTGGACCGCCGTCACGGCGGCGGCGCGCGAGGCGACGTTGCAGGCCCCCGAGGTGGAGGCGATCGGTGTGTCGTGCATGACGCCGGCGCTGGTGCTGGTGGGCAAGGATCAGAAGCCGCTCGCGCCGATCTGGACGCATCTCGACCGGCGGGCGCGCGGGCCGGCGCGGCAGACCTGGCAGGCGGTCGGGGCGGAGTTCCTGAGCACGACCGGCAACCGGCCGCTGCCCGGCGGCATCAGCGCCGTTTGCTACCGGCAGCAGCTCGAAACCGAGCCGTACCTGATGCAGAAGGTCCGCCACTATCTGCACGTCAACGGCTGGCTGGCCCTGCACCTGACCGGCGAGGCCGTCTTCGACCCGAGCAACGCCAGCTTCAGCGGTCTCTATAACACGATGACGGATCGCCAATGGTCGCAACGCTGGTGCGACTATTTCGAGATCGAGCGCGACTGGCTGCCACCGGTCGTGGACGGGCGCACGGTAGTCGGGACGGTGCGGTCGGCGGTGGCGGGGGAACTGGGGGTGCCGGCAGGAATCCCGCTGCGGCTCGGCGTCGCCGACACGAGCAGCGCGATGCTCGCCGCCGGCATGCGAAGCGGCGACCTGCTGCACGAGGTCGGCACCACGCAGGTTCTGGCCGCACTGACGCCCAATCCGCAGCCGAGCGCCCTGCGGCTGACGCGCCTGCTCGGCGTCGGCGCGGACTTCGTCCACGTCACGCACAATCCCGTCGGCGGCGCCGCGCTGGAGTGGATCCACAAGCTCTGTTTCCGCGATCAGGATGAGAAGAGGTTCTACGAACGCACCATTCCCGAGGCGCAGGCGCTCAAGACGCGCGTGACGCTCGATCCGGCGTACCTCGGCGGCGATCGGCTGGAGATCGAGTCGCATCGAGCAGCGTTCCGTGATCTGACGGTGACGACCGATCGGTTGGAGTTGCTGGCGGCGCTGCTGACGGCGATGGTCCAACAGCACCGCAAGGCGCTGGCGAATCTGGGCGTCGGCGAACGCTTCGCGCGCATCTTCCTGGCGGGTGGAGGCGCCGAGGTGGTGCATCGACTGCTGCCGGAGTATGCTACCGCAGAGGTGCGGACCATCGAAGAGGGGTCGCTGTTCGGGGTGGCGCGGCTGTTCCAGTAGCCTGTCCGGCTGGAAGCAATTTGGAGGTGATGAACATGGTAGCGGTTCCACGTTGCAAATGCGGCCTGCGAGTTCTCCGGTTCGCCTTGCTGCTGGCCGTTGTCTCGCTTGTTTTGCCATCGGTCGCGGTGGCTCAGGGAACGGCGCCGACGGATGCCGCGATCAAGGAGCAATTGCAGCGACTGGATCCGAAGAACGACAAGACGGTACGCCTGGAAGCACTCAAGTGGCTTGGCCAGCATGAGGCCGTGAAGAACGCCGGGCTGGCCATTCCCGTGCTGGAGCGCTGCATTCGGGAGGATCCGGACAGCGAAGTGCGCTGCTCTGCCGCTTACCCGCTGTGCGGGATTGCGTTGCAGCAGAACAAACCCTGTCCGCTCGCGCTCGTCGAGGCTCTGCTTGACAAGGACGAGCAGGTCGCTCTGTCGGCAAGTAATTACGTCGGCGCTTTCAAGACTTATCCACCCGGTGCGCTGGAAATCTTGCTGCGCTGCGTCCGCTCGCCAAATTCCCACATCCGGAGCGGCGCCCTTTGGTCTCTCTTCCAGGCCGGGGGCAAGGACAAGCGCGTTCTCGAAGCGCTCGAGAAGGCGAAGCAAGACGCGGTCTTTGAGGTGCGTCACAACGCCCACGCTGTCATGTTCCAGATCGACGACAACCTGGCTTCGTTCCTGGGATACCTGCTTCGTCTGCGGGGCGATCCGGATGGCGTTCTCGGCCCGATTGATAAGGACTCGGAGGCCGGCAAGCGGTCTCTCACCCACAGAAACCTGGCACGCATTGGCATGGCTGTCTTGATGGTCGAGTGGAGCGAAAAACGAGCCAACGACTTTGCCCTCGCTCTACTGAAGTATCTGGAAAACCCGTCGCCCTTGCTGCGCGGTGGAGCGGCGAGCCTGATCGGCGCGTGCGTTGTCCGAGTGGAGCCGCCACCTGACCTGAAAGAGTTGTTTGAGCGGCCATTCGTCCCGTGGTGGTCCCAGGGGCCGTACACTGATCCCCCAAAGGGCGCAAAGAAACCCACAGGTTCCCCGCAGAAGTCGAAAGTCGCCATTCGACTCGAAGAGTTGAAAGTCAAGGAGCGCCTCCGACGACTGGCCGACAACGATCCCGACCTCACGGTTCGCGATGCGGCCCGCTATGCCCTGGCGCGATTTGCGATGGTGGAGCAGAAGAAGCGGTAAAGTGGTCGGTGCCCTGGTGGCTTGCAGGGACAGGAATGAGGGGGTAGCATGACGGAGGATACGGGGACAACGGAACGCCCCTCAGGAGGACATCACCCATGCCGCTCGCCGCGCCCTTCAACCTGCAACGCTGGGTCGAGGACAACCGCCATCTCCTCAAGCCGCCCGTCGGCAACAAGATGATCTGCGACGGCGGCTTCAAGGTCATGGTCGTCGGCGGCCCCAACCAGCGCACCGACTACCACGTCAACCCCACCGAGGAACTGTTCTACCAGCTTGAAGGCGACATCGTCCTGAAGGTGATCGAGGATGGCAAGCCGCGCGACGTGCCGATCCGGCAGGGCGAGATGTTCGTGCTGCCGGCGAACGTGCCGCACTCGCCGCAGCGGCCGGCGAACACCGTCGGCCTGGTGCTCGAACAGGCACGGCCGGCCGGCGCCAATGATCACATGCGCTGGTACTGCCGCAACTGCGGCGCCGTCGTCCACGATGCCGAGTTTCGCCTGGTCGATCTGGGCAAGCAACTCAAGCCGATCATCGAGGAGTTCAACGCTCGCGAGGATCTGCGAAGGTGTAAATCGTGCGGCGCGGTCTACGAAGTCCCCGCGCCCGTCAAGGCGTAGTTGACTGTGACATCCTCTCCGTTCAAGATCGATCTGCACACGCACATCCTGCCGCGAATGTGGCCGGACCTGCGGCGGCGCTACGGTTGCGGCGGCTTCGTCCAACTAGAGCACCACGGCCCCGGCTGCGCCCGCATGATGATCGACGGCAAACTGTTCCGCGAGATCGAGGCCAAT
>DASPXY010000047.1:0-15432 GCA_035637055.1 Gemmataceae bacterium
CGTCGATTTCGCGGAGGGCGGTGAGGACAGCGTTTTCGAGCCCATCGTAGGGGATCGAGTACAGCCGCGCCCGTCCCTGGTCGCCTTCGCTGTTGACGAGAACCGCGTACTTCCGCGTTGGCTTGCCGGGGCTTCGCGAGAAGCGTTGCGACATGATGTAGCTGTCGCCGTCCCGCGCGTGCCTCAGCAGCCCCTTGAAGATGTTCACCTGCGCCTTGCCGGGCCGGCCGGAGTTCCGCCGGCGCTGGCCAATGCAGTTTCGCAGATCCCGCCACTGTTCTTCGGTGAGCATCGCGGGATAGTAGTTCGCGATCACCTCGCCGTCCGTGGCCTTGCCGCGTCGCGGTTGGTACTCCCCAAGAACCCGCCGGTCGCGCAGGAGAAGCGACAGATAAGCCCGTGTCCACCTCCCCGTTGTGCCGATCGCGGGAACCCCGTTAGCCGTCAGTGTCTTGATGATCGCGGGAATTCCATAACCGGATAGGGCAAGTCGGAATACCTCCCGCACGGCCGCGGCGGCCTCGGGGATGAGGACCAATTTCCCGCCGTCGTTCCTGACCCATGCCGGTAGGCGCTTGCTCATTACCTTCCCCCCTCGGGCTGCTGCCTTCTTTCGGGTCCAGGCTGCGCCGACGCGCTCTGACTTCCGCTCGCTCTCCTCGGCGGCCCGTTCAAGGATGAGCTGCAGTTCGAGCGCGCCCTTGGACAGACTCTTGACGGCGTCGGCGCCGAACTCCCGCTCCGGCGAGAGGGTGACCAGCAAGACGCCGGCCTTGAGAATGGTCTTGATGATGTCGTAGCCTTCGTCGATGCCCTGGCGGGAAATGCGGTCAACGCTCTCCACAATGAGGACCGATCCGGGGAGGACCGTCTTCCGCTTGATGGCCTCCAGGAACACGCCCAGATTGCCGACCAGGGCGTTGTCGCCGCGGTAGGCAGAGACGCCGAGATCCCGTAGCGTCAGGCGCTCGTCGAGGGCGAGGCCCTTGCGCTGGCAGTAGGCTTCGGCCTTTTCAGTTTGACGGCGGAGCGAGTCGCCCTTGGCCTGCTCCCCTGTGCTGAAACGGATGTAGCTGTAGGCGACGGCGGAAGTAGAATGGTCCGGCATGGCTCGGTTCCTTTCAACCGGGTTGTGCAGGGGGCAAGGGTGTTGACAGCACCTTCGCCCCCACTCCATTCTATCATCAGCTGGCGGATAGTAAATGGGAATTCGCTACGAAATGGTAATTTCGTGGAACTGATGCGAAGCGAAGACCGCGTTGCGGTCTTTCAAGTTTCCACCAGCGAGCACCGGCAGCAGCGATTGACCCGGCAGCTTGTACGTCGGCCCGTTCACCTTGGTCCAGTCCAGGATGGTCGGTGCGATATCGACGAAGCTCGCAAGCACGTCGCTGGTGCGGCCCTGCGGTTGGCCGGGGCAGGAGATGATCAGCGGCAGGTGAATCCCGGCGGCGTACAGGGTCGTCTTCGCCCCTGGGAAGGGGATGCCGTTGTCGCTCACGAAGATGATCAAGGTATTGTCGAGGTGTCCCAGCTCGCGCAACACTTCCAGCAGCAGACCGACGCCGCGATCCATGCGGGTCGCGGCCTGATAATACTCGGCGAGTTCCTTGCGCACTTCCGGCGTGTCGGGGAGGTGATACGGCACGATGACGTCCTTGGGGTTGTAGGGCTGCTCCTCCTTGTCCTTCGCGAATTTCTCGTTGGCGAAGCCCTTGGCGGCTCGGTGTGGGTCGGAAAATGCGTGGACCAGGAAAAACGGCCGTTTCTCGCTCTGGCCGATGAACTCGCGAGCCAGCCTGGCCATCGCGGCGACGTCGCGGTTGCCGCCGGTGCCCTTGGCAATAACGCGATGGAAATTGTAGACGGAGTCCGGCCCGACGTGGAACTTGCCGATCAGCCCTGTCCAGTAGCCGCCGGTCCGTAGGAGGTTCGCCAGGCTCTGCACCCACGGATACGTCTGCTGACTGTGCGGCTGGTGTTGCAGGCCGTACTGTCCGTTCTGGTGCGTGAACATGCCGGTAAGGATGCTGGCCCGGCTCGGGCTGCACGAGGCGACGGTGGCGTAGGCCCGCGTGAAGACCATGCCCTTCTTCGCCAGGCCGTCCAGGTTGGGCGTGCGAATCGCTTTATTGCCGTAGCAGCCGAGGTCCAGGCCGAGGTCGTCCGCGATGATCAGCACGACGTTGCGCGGCGGCTTTTGCGGCGTCGCCAGCGCAGGAGCCATCGGCCAGGAGAGGCCCAGCACAAGAACGAGGAGCCATCGCATTCGCATGCCCTCCAGCGAAAGGGTATCGGATCGCCACGGGTCGCCACCACTTGGCCTGGTCAATCTAACCCAACCAGCTTGCAGGGGAAAGTAGTCCGCTCGCGGAGGTGGAGCGACCAACTGGTATGCTGGTACAAGGGGTGCCGCGCCCTGATTGGAAAACTGCGCCGCAATACCTACAACAGCCCGAAACCTCATGCAGGCAGAACCGACCTCTTGCTCGTAGTCCCGCCTTTAGGCGGAACACGCGATGCCGCCTGAAGGCGGGACTACGAACAAGACACCCGTGGTTCCTGCACTAATTCGCGGGCGTGGCCTTATGAGTAATGACTTCCGAACAGCGGACCACGGCGAGCGCCGGCAGCGGTTGGCTCAGTCCCTCGCCGCCGACAGCGTTGACGTGCTGCTCGTCACCAACCCTGTCAACGTTACTTACCTGACCGGCTTCAGCGGCGAGAGCAGTTATCTCATCCTCGGCCGCGACCGGGCCGTCCTCGTCAGTGACGGTCGGTTTACCGAACAACTCGCCGAGGAGTGTCCCGGGTTGGACGTCTTCATCCGGCCGCCGGTCAAGACGCTCCCCGAGGCCACCGCGGAGGTGCTGGGCAAGTTCGGAGCCCGTGGCGCCAGTTTTGAGGCCGGGCACCTGACCGTTGGCGAGTTCGAGACGCTCAGCGGGCTGACGCCGGCGCTCAGCTGGCAGCCGAGCCGCGACCGCGTCGAGCGCCTGCGAGCGCTCAAGGACGCCTGGGAGGTGGAGCAAATCCGCCAGGCCGTCCGTATCGCCGAGCGGGCCTTCGCGATGTTTCGGGCCATGCTGGAGCCGGACGATAGCGAGAAGGAGTTGAGCGACGCCCTGGAAGCCTACGTGCGGCGCGCCGGGGGACGCTGCAGCAGTTTCCCCGCCATCGTCGCGGTCGGCGAACGGGCGGCCCTGCCGCATGCGCCGCCGACCACGAAGAAGGTGGCCGAGGCGGGCCTGCTCCTGGTCGATTGGGGCGCCAGCGGGCCGTTCTACAAAAGCGACTTGACGCGCGTTCTCGCCACCCGTACAACTTCAACGCGCCCGCCCTCCCCAAACGGGGGAGCGGACGATGCGAAACTCGAAGCAGTGTATGCAGTTGTGTTGGAAGCTCAGCGCCAGGCCATCGCTTCTGTGCGTCCCGGAGTCAAGGCGGGGGAGGTGGACAGCGCCGCCCGCAGTGTGATCGCCCAGGCCGGTTACGGCGATTACTTCACGCACAGCACCGGACACGGCTTGGGGCTACAGGTCCACGAGGCGCCGCTGCTCAAGCCCGGTTCCGAGGTCGTCCTGGAAGTTGGCATGGTCGTGACCATCGAACCGGGGATCTACCTGCCGTCGTGGGGCGGAGTGCGGATCGAGGACGACGTGCTGATCACACCCGACGGCTGCGAGGTGCTGACCAGCGTGCCGAAGGATCTGGCTTCGATGACGGTTGCATATTGATTCCACGACGCCAACGGGGAGAGCAAGGTGGCTGACGAGGTGTCGAAAACGCCCGGCCCGTTTGACGTGGGACGGATCAAATCGCTGGTCGCGCTGATGCAGCGGCACGACCTGAGCGAGATCGACCTGCACGACGGCGCCATGCGCATCCGCTTGCGGCGCGGCGCCGTCATCCCGGTCACCCCGCTGCCCACGACAGCGCCACCGGCCGCAGTCCCGGTGCAGACCCACGCCGCGGACGCCGCGCCACCGAAACGGCAACTTGCTGACATCAAAGCTCCCACTCCCGGCGTGTTTTGGGTCGCCTCCAATCCGGAGGCCGAACCTTTCGTCCATGTCGGCAGTCGCGTGAACCCCGACACGGTCGTTTGCCTGATTGAGGCGATGAAATTGTTCACGGAGATCCAGGCCGGTTGCAGCGGCGTCATCGTCGAGATCCTCGCCGAGAACCAACAGCCGGTCGAGCACGGGCAGGTGCTTTTCCGCGTCGATCCCACCGGCTAAACCAAATCCGAAATCCGAATCTCGAAATCCGAAACAAATCCGAAGACCAAAACAAGAAAACGAAGAAGGATCCGGTTTCGGGTTTTCTGGTTCGGATTTCGGATTTGTTTCGGATTTCGACATTCGGATTTCGGATTTATGTTTCACCGTGTCTTGATCGCGAACCGAGGTGAAATTGCCCTGCGCGTCATCCGCGCTTGCCACGATCTGGGCATTGAGGTTGTGGCAGTCTTTAGCGAAGCCGACCGCGGCGCCCCTTACCTTTCCCTCGCCGACAAGGCGATTTGCATCGGCCCGGCCCCTGCCGCGGAGAGTTACCTGAACATCCCGCGACTCATCAGCGCCGCCGAGATCGGCGACGTTGAGGCCATCCACCCCGGCTACGGCTTCCTCTCGGAAAACGCCCATTTCGCCGAGGTGTGCCGCGCCTGCGGAATCGAATTCATCGGCCCACCCGAGCAGGCGATGGCCTTGCTCGGGAACAAGAATGAGGCGCGCAAACTCGCCAAGCAGAACGGCGTGCCCGTCGTGCCCGGCAGCGAGGGGCTGGTCACCGACGAGAAGGAAGCGCTCCGCCTCGCCCACGAAATCGGCTTTCCGGTACTGATCAAGGCAGCGGCGGGCGGCGGCGGTCGCGGCATCCGCGTCGCGTCGAACGACATCAGCCTGCGCACCGGCCTCAACAGCGCCCGCTTGGAGGCTGAGCAGGCCTTCAAGGATGGTAGTGTCTATCTGGAAAAGTACATCGAAAACCCACGTCACATCGAGGTGCAGATCCTCGCCGACCGCCACGGCAATGTCGTCCACTTGTGGGAGCGCGATTGTTCCTTGCAGCGCCGCCGGCAGAAACTCGTCGAAGAGTCGCCCGCGCCGAGCTTGCCGCCGAATGTCCGCACCGACATCTGCGCCGCCGCGGTGCGGTTGGTCCGCGCGGCCGGCTATCAGAACGCTGGCACCGTCGAGTTCCTCTTCGACACGGCCACCGGCAATTTCTACTTCATCGAGGTCAACGCGCGCATTCAGGTCGAGCATCCGGTGACCGAGTTGGTCACCGGCATTGATCTGGTCCGCGAACAAATCCGCATCGCCGCTGGCGAACCGCTCCGTTTCACCCAGGAGCAGATCGTCCACCGCGGCTCGGCGATCGAATGCCGCATCAACGCCGAGGATCCCGCCGCCGACTTCCGCCCCTGTCCGGGCGTCGTGACGCGCTGGCAAGTGCCGGGCGGCCCAGGTGTGCGGGTGGACACGCACGTCGTTCAGGGGTATCGCGTCCCGCCGAACTACGACTCGTTGCTCGCCAAGTTGCTCGTCTATCAACCGACGCGGGCGGAGGCGCTGGCCTGCATGCGGCGCGCGCTTGGCGAGTTCGTTGTCGAGGGCGTCAAGACCACGATCCCGCGGCATCGCGAGATCCTCAACCAGTCGGCCTTCATTGAGGGGCGGGTCGATACCGGGTTCATCGAGCGCACCTGGCCGAAAGCGTGACGCTTGCGAATTTGAACCACAGCGACACAGAGACACCGAGAAGACAAATGGAGAACGGAGAACAGGGAACAGGGAATGGAGAATGAGCAGACAGGGCCGCTTCGGCTCATTCTCCGTTCCCTGTTCTCCGTTCTTCATTCTTCATTGGTCTTCTCTCTTCTTCTCTTCTCTGTGTCTCTGTGTCTGTGTGGTTCAAATTCTGAGCCGCAGTTGCCCCCTCGCAAAATCGAACATCTGACGCAGAATCGCTCAATGGGTTGTTGCGGAATCAGGCGCGGTCAGGTGCGGGATCTGGCCAGGACAGGACAGCCGGCAAGGGCAGCGAAAATAGGAAATGCAACCTCTACCAATTAAAGGAGTTGCAACACGTCTGCGGAAAGGGCCATTTGCCCACATCCTTGGCACACCGGTTGCATTCCTATTTCTCCCATGATGAGTGGTTGCGAGTCCCACTCATCAGGAACCCTAGACCTACATCCTACCAACACACCCCCTCCCACACGGGCACGGGGAAAGGCTGATTGCGAGTCCAGCCCTTCCCCGTGCCGTCACCTCTTTTATAGACCTTCACAACCACACCAATGTTCCCAAATTAGCCCAATTCTCCTCAGAATGTCAGCCACGACGGTCCGTATCCTGCAGTTCGGCACTTTTTCCTGCCGCGCCCCATTGATTCCTCCTGCGCTGGTTGCTTTAATTTGAGTCAGGTAGAGAATATAGGCAAACTGCTCAAAATGGCCCCAGTCCGGGGGAGCGCCGGATCAGGACGGGGGCCTCGGATCCTGACCCTTCTGTCAGGGGCTCACAACGAGAGGGAATTGCTTCGCGGTGTGGGAAACCGTGGCGAGCGCAACGACCAGTTGCGCTGCGCGGTGACGGCTGCCGCGGAGCGCCCACTTGCTTCCGTCGAGGCCGATGTTGCGCCTCGAAGAGAGAGAGCAGCCATGCGCAGAGTGGTGGTTACGGGGCTTGGGGTACTTGCGCCAAACGGGATCGGTAAAGATGCTTTCTGGGCGGCTTGCCTGGAAGGCCGCAGCGGTGTCGGCCCCATTCGCAGTTTCGACGCCTCGGCGCACCCCGTGAAAATCGCCGCGGAGGTGTCTGATTTTGACGTCTCCCCGTTCGTCCCGCCGGCACAACGCAAGAGTATCAAGATCATGAGCCGCGCGATGCGCTTCGCCGTCGCCGCGGCCGGGTTGTCGATCAACGACGCCGGCCTGTGCATGGGTCGCGAGGATCCGGAGCGTCTCGGCGTCGTCATGGGCACGGGCCTGGTGCCGGTCGATCTGCCGGAATTGGCGCCCGCGCTGGTCGCGGCCTGTGATGCCAACGGTTGCCTGGACGTGCAGCGGTTGGGCCAGTGCGGCAGCGGCGCCCTGTTCCCGCTGTGGATTCTCAAATACCTGCCCAATATGGTCGCCGCGCACATTTCGCTGGCCTTCGGCATTCAGGGGCCCAACAGCACCATCACGACAGCCTGCGCCGCCGGGACGCAAGCCGTCGGCGAGGCGTTTCGGTTGATCGCGCGTGATGATGCGGACATCGTGCTGGCGGGGGGCGCCGACAGCCGGATCGATCCGCTGCTCATGCTGGCGTATACGGCGCTCGGGGCGCTGAGCCGCGGGGCACGGCTGCCGGCGGAGGTATCGCGGCCGTTCGACCGGCAGCGTGACGGGTTCGTGCTCGGCGAAGGGGCGGGTGTGCTGCTGCTGGAGGAGTACGAGCGGGCGCGGCGGCGCGGCGCGGTGATGTACGCGGAGGTGCTCGGGCTAGGGAGCAGTTTTGACGGCTACGCGGTGACGAAGCCTGACCCGGAAGGGAAAGGGGCCGCGCGGGCGATTCGTTCCGCCTTGCGCGAGGCCAGGGTGGACCCGAGCGAGGTGGACTACATCAACGCTCACGGCACGAGTACGCGGCTCAACGATCTGATGGAGACCATCGCGGTCAAGCGTGCGTTCGGAGAAGGAGCGCGGCATCTGCCGCTGTCGTCGATCAAGTCGATGGTCGGCCACCTGATCGGCGCCGCCGGGGCGGTCGAGGCGGTGGCGCTGGCGCTGACGCTCAAGCACGGGGCGCTGCCGCCGACGATCAACCTCACCCAGCCCGATCCGGAATGCGACCTCGACTATGTGCCGAACACGGCGCGCGAGCTGCCGGTGCGAACGGCTGTCTCGACGAGTTTCGGTTTTGGCGGCCAGAACGCGGCGCTGGTGATGCGCCGCGTGTAAGGCGACAGGCAGCTGATATTCTCCCCTCTCCCCTGGAGGGAGAGGGGAGACGCGTTGTGGCACGGTCTCCTGACCGTGCCACTTCTTTGACCGAAGGTCTCCTGAATGTCGGGAGCCCAGAGGAGACCTTCGGTCAGAAGCCGTGGCACGGTCAGGAGACCGTGCCACAACAGCACTCAAGCCGCAACAGAAAGCCGGTAAATTCGGGATAGGAAAACACCGCGAACACCGCGCGAGCCACGAGGGGTAATTTGGTGAGTGACACGGCCTTCATTCCAGATATCATGGAGCGAAACGAACCTCCCTCCTGGAGCCAGCCGTGTCGCGATTGTTTGTTTCCCTGCTCGCCGTGTTTCTCTTCCTCGCCGCCGCCGGGGCGGAGCCGCCCTTCCTCGAAGTGGCCCATCAGGGCCCGGTCTGGGCGGTCGCCTGGGCACCTGACGGCAAGGCGCTCGCCGCGGCGGGCCAGGACGGCAACGTGCATGTCATCGCCGTCCCCTCCGGCAAGGAAATCACTCGCTTCGCTGCCCTGGGGCCGGTCAAGGGACTCGTCTTTGCGCCGGACGGCAAGACGGTGGCGGTGAAGGTCGCCGACGCGCTGCGCATCCACGACGCGGCGACCGGCCAGACACGGCAACAACTTCCCCCGGGAATGAAGGGCTACCACGGCGCTCATCTGGCCTTCACTGCCGATGGCGGGTCCGTGGTCGCTGCGGGTGTCGGCGAGCGCGTGTTCTGGCCGTTCAGCAAGGGTGGCGCCAGCGGCAGCCGCATGGGCAATCCTCCCCCCGATGGGTTCGCCGCTGTTTCCCTTGACGGTGACCGCATTGCCTGGGGGCAGCCCGCGACCGGGCAGGTGATCCTTGATGCCCCCAACGGCCGCAACCACCAGGTGCTGCGCATCGGCAAGGCTCATGCCATCGCGTTCGGACTGAACGCGCGCACGCTCGCCAGCGGCAACGCGGATAAACTTGTGCATCTCTGGGACGTGAGCAGCGGGCAAGAACTGCTCCGCTTCGAGGGCATGCAGGCCGTGCCGAGTCGGGTCGTCTTCTCCGCCAATGGCAAGACAATCGCGGCCCTGGCATCGGGCGGACTGGCCATTCATGTCTGGGAGGTCGAGAGCGGCCGGCCGCGACGGCAGGTGACTGCCCTGCCCGCCCCCGTCCTCGACCTCGCCCTCTCGCCCGACGGCAAGTTCCTCGCCACCGCAGGCAGCGATTTCAAGACACGGGTCTGGAATGTCGCCATTCGCGAGCTGGAAAGGCCGAAAAACCCGGTCGCACTCGCCAAGCAAGAGATGGAGCGACTCTGGGAAGATCTGGCGAGTACCGATCGCGCCCGGGCGGAGGCGGCGTACCGGGCACTCGCCGCCGCGGGCAATCATGCCGTGCCGTTCCTGGAGGAGCGCCTGCGCCATGTGGCGATACCCAAGGTCGAGGACGCGCGCGTCGAGCAGTTGGTGAGCCAGCTGGACGCTCGCAATTTCACCGTGCGTCAGAAGGCCACGACCGAACTGGCGAAGTACGGTGAGATGGCCGAGGCGCCGCTGCGGAAATTGCTGGCGTCGCGGCCTTCCGCCGAGGCGGAGCGCCGGGCGACGATGCTCCTGGACAAGTTGAAGGAGCCGGTGCTCTCGCCGGAGCGGGCGCGGGCGCTGGAGGGCATCGAGTTGCTGGAGTGGCTGCGCACGCCCGAGGCGCGGCGCGTGCTGGAGGGAATCGCGCGCGACGGGCTAATTCCGCGGCTGCGCGGCGAGGCGACTGAGGCACTGCAGCGACTGGGCTCAGCCCCGCAAGGCTAGGACTCCCGGACGGAACTCCGGAGCGCGGGCGTCCCGCCCGCTTGCTTTGCGGGCGGGACGCCCGCGCTCCGGAGTTCCGGCGTACCCCGCATTAGCGCTTGATGCGCGGCGGCGGCGGGTCGGTCGCGAAGGGCCAGTCGGTCGGCTGATAACGGATGTCGAGGTGCGGTGTCAGAACCCGCCGGTTCTGCTCGCTCTTGCTGATCATGACCGCGTCGAGGATGCCGGTCGTCAGCAGCGTCCGCTCGACCGGATAGACCGCGTGACCGGTCTGCACCATCGCGTCGATGGCGCGCACCTGGTAGCTGAAGTGGGCGAACGGGTCGGGCTGCTGCAGATAAAAGAGAGTCGATACAGGCTTGTTCTGACTGCGCAGCCGCCCGGCGAAACAGAAGGCGCCGCCGTCGCCCTCGTGCGCCCAACCGTTCATCATCGCCACCGCCGCCCGGAAGCCGTCGCGGTACTCGATCAGAAACACCCCCGCGCTCTTGTTCGCCGCGGTCAGTTTGCGGTAGTCGCCCTTAGCGTGGGCCGGCACCCGCGTCATCGCCGCCTCCAACAGCGGCCGCGACCATAGCCCCTTGTCCAGCGCTCGCCACATTTCCTCTCCCTGAAGGCACTGGACGCTGCGCACGCCGCTCTCGCCGCCGCGCCGGCGCTCGACCATGCACTGCAACCCCTCCAGCGCGTGGAAGCCGTAACCCTCGAACGGACCGTAGCCGAGCTGCACCGACTCGACGAGGTCGCAGTCTCGCGGCAGGTCCAGCACCGGCCGCCGCCACGTCGTTACCACCGACGAACCAGCCAGGAACGGCACGAACAGGGCGCGGGCACGGTCGTACATCCAGCGCGCGTCCTCCCAGGTGGCGGCGAGGTGCTTGTCGCTGAAGACCGGCACCGAGCGGCCGACGCGCTGAAAGACGTTGGTGACTTCTTCAAAGAAACGACGGCGCGGATAGAGAATCTGGCCGCGGGCGTTGCGCGGGTAGTTGCCGTGCTCGCCGATGCACAGCACCCCGTCGACGTTGAGTCCCTTGCGGCCGAGGGTGACGGCGCCTTCGATCGTTTTGAAGATCAGGAAGTTGTATTTCTTCGCCAGGGCGGCGCTCATGTCGTTCTTGGGAACCTGATCGACGTAGAGCGACACGAGGCGCATGCGTGGCCGGTCCTTGTTGTCGTAGTTGAAGCCCTCGATGATCTTGCCGACGATGACGTCGGCGTGCGACCAGCGGCGATACTCGGTCACGATGGCGGCGACGCGCTTCGGTTCGTTCATAGGACTTCCCCTCTTCGGCGAGCGGCGCGGCGTAAGCCCGCCGGTAATTGCGTCAACCGGCGGGCTTACGCCGCGCCGCTCGCCTTCCATTCAAGGACTTGTTACCTCGTATTGCGCCCAGCGCTTTGAGGCGTGCGTCACCTGTCCCTTCTCGGTGCCGATCACGAACAGGGCCGCCGCGCCGTCGATCTGTTCGATCAACTTCAACCCGCGTTCGGGACCAACCACGCACAGTGCCGTGTCCCAGGCGTCGGCCGTCGTGCCGTCGCGGGCCACAACGGTCACGCTCGTCCGTGTCGTCAGGCCAAGGCCCGTTTTTGGATCGACGATGTGCGAATAGCGCTTGCCATCGATCACAACGTACTGCTCGGCATCGCCCGCGGTCGAAACGGCGGCATTCTTCAGCAACAGATAGCGCACCGGCTTCGCGTTCGGATCCTCCAGCGGCGCGATGCCGACCTTCCAGCCCTTCTCGCCGGGCGGAGGATCGCCGGCGGCGATATCGCCGCCCGCCGCCACGAGCGCCCGGCTGATGCCCTGACGCCGCAGCAGTTCGAGGAGCATCTGCGCCGCGTACCCCTTGGCGATGGCGCCCAGGTCCAGCAGCATCCCCATCACCAGCAACTGCACCGTGCGATCCTTGGCGTTGAGGCGAATCTTGTCGTAGCCGACGAGCGCCAGCGCCTTCTTCAACTCCGCAGGGTCGGGCATTTCGCGCGTGCGCCGTGCTCGCCGCCACATGCGCACGATCGGGCCGACCGTCACGTCCAGCGCCCCATCAGTGAGTTTCGCCACTTCCTGAGCCCGCGACAGGACGGTAAAGAGATCCTCGCTGACGCGCACCGGCGGGCCGCCGGCCTTTTTGCAGAGCTGCATCAATTCGCTGGTCTGCTTGTAGTCGCTCATGATACGATCGAGTTCGGCAGCGCGGGCGAAAGCCGCCTTGGCGGCGCGCTTGGCGGTTTCCTCGTCGGCGGCGTAGAGGGTG
Organism: Gemmataceae bacterium; assembly: GCA_035637055.1. GTDB lineage: Bacteria > Planctomycetota > Planctomycetia > Gemmatales > Gemmataceae > DASPXY01. The sequence continues at coordinate 12,026 of DASPXY010000047.1, forward strand.
ATGCGGAACAGCGTGCCCATGTGCGGTTCGCTGAACTGGTAGCGCTTCGGGGTTTGAGCGAAGACCCCTCCCCCCAACCCCCTCCCCGAAACGGAGAGGGGGAGCAAGACCAATGCTTCTTCTCTTCTCCCCCTCTCCGTTTCGGGGAGGGGGTTGGGGGGAGGGGTCTCGCCGCGGGCAAACACCAGAACGCCGAGCAGCAGCGCCGGCACGCTCCAGAGAATCGTTTTGCGCATGGCCTTCGCCGACCTCCCCGCGTACAACCGCCAGTAACCCCTTGTGGAGACTAAAATACATGAAACGCTCGCGACAGCACCCCCTTCGCTGGTGTCTTTTTTCGCTCAGTCTCGCCGCAGCTCTGGGCCTGCTCGCCGGCGTGCGCCTCGACGGCCAGCCCGGCGCCAAACTGCCGACCGTCGAGAAGGCGACCCACAAGAACTACACCGAGGAACTCCCCAACAAGGTGAAGTTCGACATGGTCGCCATTCCGGGGGGCAGTTATCTCATGGGCAGCCCGTCGGGCGAGCCGGGGCGTCAGCCCGAGGAAGGGCAGCACCCCGTCACGATTCGCCCTTTCTGGATGGGTAAATGCGAAGTCACCTGGGACGAGTACGACCTCTACCGCAAGGAGGCGGCGGTGGGCAAGAACGAGGAGAACGACAAGCGACTCAAGGCCAACGCCGACGCCGTCACCGGGCCGACGCCTCCCTACGCCGACGAGACCTTCGGGCACTGCCCGGACGGCCGCTCGGGCTATCCGGCCCTGTGCATCACGCATCACGCCGCGATGGAATACTGCCATTGGCTATCGAAAAAGACGGGAAAACGCTACCGGCTGCCGACCGAGGCCGAGTGGGAATGGGCGTGCCGAGCCGGCACCATGACCCCCTACTCCTTCGGCGAAGATGCGAGCAAACTTGAGGAGTATGCCTGGTTCGACAAGAACGCCGACGAGGTATCGCACAAGGTGGGGCAGAAGAAGCCGAACCCGTGGGGCCTGCACGACATGCACGGCAACGTCGCGGAATGGTGCATCGACCAGTACGTCAAGGACGAGTACAAAAAGTTCCCCTTTGACAAGCCGAGTCTCGCCCCGGTCGAATTGCCCTCCGCGAAGCGCTACCCCCATGTCGCGCGTGGCGGTTCGTGGGCCGACAAGCCGGCGAACCTGCGCAGCGCTGCCCGTCGGGGTTCGGACAAGAAGTGGCTGCAGCGCGATCCGCAGCGGCCGCAAAGCATCTGGTGGATGACCGACGCCGATTTCGTCGGTTTTCGCGTGGTGCGGCCCGTCGAGGAGCAGGACAACCTGACCAAGCTGCGCTCGAAGATCACGCGCGAGAGCCCCGACGAATGATGAGGGCCGGCCATGACCACACCAGCCCGAAGTGTGAGCGAGGGACGCCATACCAACCCGAAGCGCCAGCGAGGGACACGCATCCCTCGCTGGCGCTTCGGGTTGGTGTGGCCGCTCGGCGTCGCTTGCCTGTTGGGACTGAGTGGGGCCGTCATCGACTGGCAGCGCGGGCGGCGGTTGCCGCAAGTCGATCCGCTGACCCACGAGAGCTACACCGAGCACATCCCCGGCGCGCAGGTGAAGTTCGACATGATCGCCATTCCGGGGGGCAGTTATCGCATGGGCAGCCCGCCGCGCGAGGGCGGCCGCTCGAACGACGAAGGGCCGCAGCATCCGGTGAGCGTGCGCCCCTTCTGGATGGGCCAGTGCGAAGTCACCTGGGACGAGTTCGATCTTTACCTGGATCGACCCCCGAACCGGAAACGGCCGGTGACCGCGGCCGCTAAAATCGCCGACGCCGTCACGCGTCCGACGCCGTCCTACGCCGACGAGACGTTCGGCCACGGTCGCGAGGGCATCCCGGTCCTGAGCATCAGTCATCACATGGCGATGGAGTATTGCCGGTGGTTGTCGGCGAAGACGGGCAAGACGTATCGCCTGCCGACTGAGGCCGAGTGGGAATGGGCCTGCCGAGCCGGCACTACGAGCGCGTACTCCTTTGGCGACGATCCGGACCAACTCGGCGAGTATGCCTGGTTCGAGAAGAACTCCGAGGAACTCGCTCACAAGGTCGGGCAGAAGAAGCCGAACCCGTGGGGCCTTCATGACATGCATGGCAACGTCGCCGAGTGGTGTCTCGACCACTACTTCGCGGACGCGTATCGTCGCTTCCCTGGCGATCTCTTGACGCCGGGGGCCGTACTCTTGCCGACGGCGAAGTGTTTCTCCCACGTGGTGCGCGGTGGTTCGTGGGTGGACTCGGCAAGCAAGTTGCGGAGCAGCGCCCGGCGTGGCTCGGACAAAACCTGGCTGCGGCGCGACCCGCAACTGCCGCCGAGCATCTGGTGGCTGACCGACGCCGATTTTGTCGGCTTCCGCGTCGTGCGGCCCGTCGAGGAGTATCCCGAATTGAAGGGGCTGCGCTCCAAGGTAATGCGCAACAACCCCCTGGAATGATGCCGCAAGCCCACGGGCTGCGGCCCGTGGGCTTTACCCCTTTTCCCCTCCGGAGGATCGACGATGAGTAAGCAACCACGCAACAATGGCACGTCGCGCCGCGATTTCCTGAAAACGGCGACCGCCACCGGCGCCGCCGCGATGGCCGCGAACCTGACCCTGCTGCAGAACGTCCACGCGCAGGGCAACAACGATATGCTGCGCGTCGGCCTGATCGGCTGCGGCGGCCGCGGCACCGGCGCCGCAGGGCAATGCGTGCGCGGCGGTCCGAACGTCAAGCTGTGGGCGATGGGCGACGCCTTCCGCGACCGCCTCGACAGTGCCCGCAACAACCTGATGAACAACGCGGGCCTGCGCGGCCGCATCGACGTCCCGGCGGAGCGCTGCTTTGTCGGCCTCGATGCTTACCGGCAGGTGATCGCCAATTGCGATATTGTTTGTCTCGCAACGCCGCCAGGGTTCCGCCCGCTGCACATTCAGGCGACCATCGCGGCGCGCAAGCACCTGTTCACGGAGAAGCCCGTCGGGGTGGACGGCGCCGGCATCCGTACGGTGCTGGCCGCTTTTGCCGAGGCCAATCAGCGCGGCCTGTCGGTCGTCGCCGGGACGCAGCGCCGCTACCAGACCTCGTATCTCGAATCGATGCGCCGCATCCACGGCGGCGACCTCGGCACGATCACCTCGGCCCGCTGCTACTGGAACCAGGGTTCGCTGTGGCATCGCGCCCGCACGCCGGGCATGCGCGACCTGGAATGGCAGCTGCGCAACTGGCTCTACTTCACCTGGCTGTCGGGTGACCACATCGTCGAGCAGCACGTCCACAACCTCGATGTGATCAACTGGGCGACGCGCAGCCATCCGGACCGCGCGATGGGCCTGGGTGGCCGGCAGGTGCGGACGGGGCCGGAGTTCGGCCACATCTTCGACCACTTCGCGA
>DASPXY010000048.1:0-2519 GCA_035637055.1 Gemmataceae bacterium
GCTCATATTCTTCTTTCTGCTACTCCTGGTGTTGGGCATCGCCGCACTGCTGCAGGCCCAAGCGCCTTCGACTCCTACCGCAGTGACGAGCCCACCTGCTGGCGCAAACGATCCGGGCGTGCGCGGTGGACTGGCGGGCGCGGGCGGACAGATCGCCGGGTTGACCGACAGGCAAATTGAGTTCTTCAATGATGGCAAGCGGGAGTTCGAGGAACCGGAGGGCGTGGAGGAGGGGCTCGGCCCGCGGATGAATCTCGACAGCTGTGCCGGCTGCCACAGCCAGCCGGCGACGGGCGGCACCAGCCCATTCGTGAACCCACAAGTGGAGTTCGCCTCGAAGGACGGCGGCACCGACAAGGTCCCCTTCTTCATCACGCCGAACGGGCCGGTGCGCGAAGTCCGGTTCAAGTTCAACTCGGACGGAAGCCGGGATGGGGGTGTGCACAACACCGCCACCATCACGGGACGGACGGGAGCGGACGGCTGTACCCTGGCCCAGCCCGACTTCGTCACGCAGGCCGCGAACAACAACCTGATCTTCAGGATCCCGACACCGCTCTTCGGCACCGGTCTCATCGAGCAGATTTCTGATAGCGTGATCCTGGCCAACCAGGCCGCCAACGCCAGTGCCAAGAAGCAGCTCGGCATCAAGGGCCACCCCAACCTTGTCGTGTCGGGGAGGACGGTCACGGGGAGCACGAACAACAACGGCAACGACGGGACGATTGCCAGGTTCGGGTGGAAGGCGCAGAACCAAACCCTGCTGCTGTTCTCGGGCGAGGCATACAACGTCGAGATGGGCATCTCCAACGAGCTGTTCCAGCAGGAGCGCGAGCAAAACCCGAACTGTCAGTTCGCTACTGTCCCTAATGACGTCACCGACACCGAGGTCACGACGACTCCGGCCGGATTGAATGCGATTGAGAAGTTCGCGTTCTTTCAGCGATTCCTGGCGCCGCCCACTCCGTCTCTCGACACGCCCGGTGGCGCGTCGTCGATCAGCAACGGTCGCAGCCTGTTCGTGAGCACCGGTTGCGCGCTCTGTCACACGCCGACGCTGACGACGGGCGATTCGACGGTGGCAGCGCTGAATAACAAGCCCGCCAACCTCTTCTCCGACATCCTGGTCCATGGCATGGGACCAGGCCTGGCTGACAATGTTCTCCAGGGCGGGGCGCGCGGCGACGAGTTCCGGACCGCGCCCTTGTGGGGCCTGGGGCAGCGCATCTTCTTCCTGCACGACGGGCGAACCACGGACCTCATCCAGGCGATCCAGGCGCACAAGAGCGCGGGGAACTCGACGTTCGGCCCGTCGGAGGCGAACGCGATCGTCGATAACTTCAACAAGCTCAATGAGGCAAAGAAACAGGACCTCCTGAATTTCCTTCGCTCGCTGTAGCCATGTTGTCGAAGCTCGCGTCTCCGTTGCTGCGGCGCCAGAGCGACAAGCAGGACCTGCTGAACTTTCTCCGCTCGCTCTGATGTTCACCCCGAGGCGGGGGCGCGGCTCGCGCACCCCCGTCTCTCAGCGGCCGCCGGTCTCGCCGGGGCGCCACTCGACGGCGCCGAATCGCGTGTGGCCCAGGAAGTTGTAGGAGACGCTGACGGTTTCCACCGACTGGTGCCGGTCGCGCAGGTCGGGAAAGCGCGCGTCCCGGCTCGACACGACGTATTGGATGCCGAGGGCATGGGGACCATAGACCCGCACGGTGAGGCCCGCGTTGCCGCGGGCGATGATCTCCCGTCCGAACCTTTCGTGGCTGCCGGCGCCCGAGCTCAGTCCGATCACATAGTACTGGCGGCCCGCCGCCTCCAGCATGGCGCGCTCACCGAAGATCAGGCGCAGCCCGAGGAGCGCCTGCGGGATCACGCCGTAGTGATAGTCGCGCTCGGCCCGGTCGGCCACGGTGCCAGCGGCGCCGAAGCCGACGCCGCCGAGGGCAGTGGCCTGCAGGGCCACGTCGCGCGAGATCCACCATTGACCGACGGTGCCGAGCGAGACCGCGGTGTCGGCGACGCGAAAGATCTGCGGTGAGAAGTAATCGTAGCCCCCGAAGAGACCCCACACCCCGCGATAGTCGTCGCCCCACTCGTAGGTGGCGCCGGCCAGGAGGCCGCGGATCGCGACGTTCTCGATGGCGTTGCCCACCGTGCTGGCGTTGGGCACCGCCGTGAACTCGAAGTGGAAGTAGTCGAACGGGCGCGAATAGCGATAGCCGGGCTTGCCGGGGAGCCCGTAGGTGATGGAGTAGTCGGCGCTGCCCTCCTGCCGCTTGGTGTCGTTCGGGAGGGCCTCGTTCGTCACGCTCGTGGTGAGGGTGGCGCCCAAGCGCAGGCGGATGAAGATCTCCGGATCGCGGCTGGGGAAGATCGGCTTGAAGCGGTCGCCGAAGACGAGACGGTTGAAGCCGGTGGGCGGCGAGAGCACGGCCGCGCCCAGCTCACGCCACAACCCCGGCGTGTCGCCGCCGCCCTCGAGCAGCAGGCTGGCCATGCGGAACATCGCCTCGCCAACGAAG
>DASPXY010000049.1:0-2690 GCA_035637055.1 Gemmataceae bacterium
CGCGCCGCTCGCCTTTTTGTTCGTGCCTCGCAGCTGCCGCTTCGGGTTCCTACAGCAGACCATCGGAAAGCCGGCTGCGCCGTCAACTTCCGGGTGTACAACCGCCCGTCGCTGAGCGATAGTAGGACTTGGGGAAGCAAGATGATGACGCAGGACGGCTCGGGAGAGTCGTCTGCCACGAGGGGACAATTCGAGCATGCGCCAGAATCTCTCGCCCACAGTGGCCTGCACTGGCCTGAAACGGTCGTTCGCCCTGACGCGGCGCGACCTGCTGCAGGTCGGCGCGGTCAATTTGCTCAGTGCCAATCTACTGCATGTCCTGGCCGCGCGCTCCGGGGCAGCCCCCCGCACGCCGGCCTCTGTCCGCCGCGGCAGCGCCCGCGCCTGCATCATCCTCTTCCAGGTGGGCGGCCCCTATCAGTGCGACACATTCGACCCCAAGCCCTCCGCCCCCGAGGAAGTGCGCGGCCCGTTTCGGCCGATCGCTACCCGCGTCGTCGGCCTGCGCATGACCGAGGCGCTGCCGCAGGTCGCCGCCCACGCCGATAAAATCGCCATCCTCCGCGCCGTCCATCACACGATCCGCTGCCACAACCCCGCGATCTACTGCAGCCTCGCGGGGCGCGAGGCGACCGACCCGATGGCGGTTTCCAATCGCACCAACGCTCAGCGCCTCGATCATCCCCATTACGCCTCGGTTGTGGCGCGATTGCGGCCCGGCATCGCGTCCATGCCGCACCACGTCATCATCCCCGACGTCGTCTATAACGGTCCCGCCCGTTCGCCGGGCCTGCTCGCCGGCTACCTCGGCGCCAGCCACGATCCGTTTATCCTCGGCGCCGATCCCAACGCCCCGACGTATCGCGTCGAGGGGGCTGAATTGCCGCCCGACGTGGACCGTGATCGTTTCGCCGGCCGTCGTGGACTGCTCCGGCAAATGGACGCCCGCCAGCGCAGCCTGGACCGGGGCGGAGTGGTTGAAACGATGGACGCTTTTTACCAGCAGGCGTTCAACATGCTCGGTTCGTCGCGCGCACGCCACGCCTTCGACCTGGGCGAGGAGCCGGTGCGAGTGCGCGACCGCTACGGCCGGCACACGATGGGGCAGGGCGCTCTGCTGGCCCGGCGGTTGGTCGAGGCGGGCGTGCCGTTTGTGACCGTCTTCTCGCACACGCGCGTCGAGCGTGAGAGCTGGGACACGCACAACCGCCACTATGAACTGTCGCGCCGGAGTTTGCTGCCGCCGGCCGATCAGAGTTTCAGCGCCTTGCTGGAGGATCTGGCGGTGCGCGGGCTGCTCGACGAAACGCTCGTCGTGTGGATGGGGGAGTTCGGCCGGACGCCGCGGATGGGGGTGAACTTCTCGAACAATACGAACAACGTCGGCGGCCGCGATCACTGGTGCAACTGCTACTCGGTCGTGCTGGCCGGCGGCGGCGTGCGCGGGGGACAGGTCGTCGGCTCGTCGGACTGGATCGGCGGCTACCCGCGCGAGCGGCCGGTCCACATCAGCGACCTCGCCGCGACGATCTATCACGCCCTTGGCGTCGATCCCCGGGCGCAGTTGTATGATATCCAGGGTCAGTTGCGGTTCATTTGCGACGGTAACCCCGTGCAGGAACTATTTGCCGGTTCGTTCTGAGTTATTCGGTGTCGTTGTTGGTAGGCGAGCGCGACGGCCAACGAGCGGAACTTTTTCGTCACAGAGCGGTCTAATTGGCAGAAGCCCGCCCCGTCTTCTGCTCACAACGGACAACGACCAGCTCTCTTTTCACTGTGAGGGTTTCGACGATGCGCAAGTTACTGTTCACCGCCGGGCTGCTGACGGCCATATCAATGATGGTCCCGTCGGCCGCCGTCAGCCAGGGCAAAGGCAAGGGTAAAGACAAGGTCAAGCAAGAGGCGACGACCGACGAGGACTACACGAAGCTCGCCAAGGCGAAAGAACTCACCGGCAAGCTCACCACCCTTGACCCCACCGCCAAGGCCCTGACCATCAAGGCAGAATACCAGACCAAGGAACCCATCCCACCGAAGAACGCCAACGCCGCCCAGCAGTTGCAGAACCTCCAACTGGAGCAACAACGCCTGACGACCGAGTATCAGCAGATCTTGAATATCAAGAACCCCACGACCCGAGCGCAGCGTTTGCAGAGCTGGCAACTCCGCTATAGCCAGTGGCAAAATCGCTATCAGACGTTCCTGAGCAAAAACCAGACGCAATACAAGACCGTCACGCACGCCAAGGATTACGACCTCGACATTGACATCGATGTCAAGGTCGCGCGGCAAAACCTGCCGGTGGAGTACGACGACAAGGGGAACATCAAGGAGTACACGAAGGAAGAGTTGAAGAAGATGCGCGACAAGGATCTGCCGGGCTACACGGCCAAGTTCGAGGACGTGCAGCCGGGGCAGACGGTGAAACTCTATGTGGCCGCGCCCAAGCCCGCCAAGAAGGACAAGGAAGACGGCAAGAAAGAAAAGACCGAGGGGGAGACCGGAGCCAAGGAGCCTGGAACGAAGGTGGGCGACAAGGAGAAGGAGGGCGCAGGTACTCCGCCGCCGCGGCCGACCGTCCGCGCGATCCTGATCATCTCCGAGCCCGATCCGGCCGACCAGCCGAAGAAAGGCAAGAAGAAGAAGGACTAAAGCGAGCTGACAAAACGCCTATCCGAGCCCGAGGCGCC
>DASPXY010000050.1:0-2514 GCA_035637055.1 Gemmataceae bacterium
GAGCGGGTACTGCAGGAACTGGCTGCAGACCCAGCGAGAGCCACCCAGTTGGCTGGCCACTACACGGTACTCAGTTATACGATGTACGCCCTGCTGGTGATCGGCGGTCTGAACACCGTTATCAGCCTTTTGTACTACATCAAGGTGCTAAAGGTGATGATCCTGGAGAAGCCGCTGGAAGAGGTGGAGGGACGGACGCCGGAACCGTACAACGTGCCCTATGGGGTGTCGCTGTACGCGCTGGTCATGGCGGCATTTATCTTTGTGGTGGGCATCGGGTGGGATCCGCTCGCTGACGTGCGTGATCGCAGCGTCGAGGGACTGATACCGCCGGCGCGTGAGCGGGCGCAGGCGCCGCCGCCAATCGTCGGGGACTGACCGTGCGAGCCTGTGCGAAACCCCTCCCCCCAACCCCCTCCCCCCAACCCCCTCCCCTAAAAGGAGAGGGGGAGCAAGACATCACTCTCTTTCTTCTCCCCCTCTCCGTTGCGGGGAGGGGGTTGGGGGGAGGGGTTTCGCACAGACACTGAGAGGGCACGCTGGTGATCGACGGGCAGACGTATAGCCGGCTCCAGGACGTCATCCGCCATGAAGGCCGGTCGCTGTTGCAGTACGCCATCGACTCGTTCCCCTGGACGACGGCCAGCGAGCGTGAGGCGGTCCCGCGCTTGCACGAACTCGCCCACGAAGAGGCTGAGGCCAACGCCGCCCTGGCGCGCTACCTGGTCAAGCATCGCCTGACGCCGCCCTGGCTTGGTGCCTATCCGATGGCCTTCACCTCGTTCAACTTCCTGTCCCTCGACCGCCTGCTGCCCTTGCTCGTCGAGCAGCAGCGACGCAGCATCGCCGAACTGGAGGCCGACGTGCGCGCCATCGACCACGCCGAGGCACGCGGTCATGTCCAGCATATTCTCGATGTGAAAAGGCACAATTTGAAAGAACTTGAGGCGCTCCTGCTCTCGGCCAAGCCCGCCATGACGAGCTGAGATGTCGGAGCGCTCACAGCGTTGTTGTTCGTAGTTCCGCCTTTAGGCGGTTTCACCTCAACCGCCTAAAGGCGGAACTACGAACCAAGCCGAGGGCCGACCGTGCCCCCCGAACTGATCGATACGCATGCCCACCTCGACGACGCGCAGTTCCAGGCGGATCTGCCGGCGGCGCTGGAGCGCGCCGAGGCCGCGGGCGTGCGGCGCGTGGTGGTCGTTGCCACGACGGCGCCCTCCAGTGCGTTGTGCGTGCAATTGGCCGCCCGGCATCCGCTCCTGGTGGCGACCGTCGGCATTCAGCCGAACCACGTCGCCGAGGCCGCCCCGAACGCCTGGGATGAGGTCGTGCGCCTGGTGACCGCAAGCCGCGTGGTCGGTGTCGGCGAGACGGGCCTGGATCGGTACTGGGATTACACGCCCTTCGCACAACAAGAGGATTTCTTCGCCCGCCATCTCGAACTGGCACGCAAGCACAACCTCGCGGTGGTGATCCACTGCCGCGAAGCCGAGGCCGACATGGTCCGCATGCTGAAGGAAGACTACGAGCGGCATGGCCCGGTGCGCGGCGTGATGCACTCATTTACCGGCGACGCGGAGACGGCGACACAATGTCTGGCGATGGGACTGTACATCTCGTTCGCGGGGATGGTTACCTACAAGAACGCCCAGGCCCTGCGCGAGGTGGCCGGGCGCATTCCGCTCGACCGGCTGCTCGTGGAGACGGACAGCCCATACCTCGCCCCCGTTCCGGTCCGCGGCAAGCGCAACGAGCCGGCGAATGTGGCTCACACGGCGGCCTGTTTAGCGCACCATCGCGGTGTCGAGGTGGAGGTGATTGCCGAACACACGACGCGCAACGCGCAGGCGCTATTTGGGTTGGACTCCGTGAAGAGCGCGGGCCGAACGTGATCGATGGATCGTGGCTTTTTCGTGGATGGAGGCTGACCACTCGGGTACATTGCAGAACGGAGTTATCGGTTCGCGCTCGCAGGGCGCGCGAACCGATCAATCTGGTTAAATCGGGTTTCGGGAGGGCGACTCATGGTCGTTGGGTTCCACCTCGTCTGGACGGCCTATGGGTGGTGGCTGCCGAATGATCCCCGTGGCAGCTGGTCGGAGGAAGTCCGCGTCGAGGCGATCGGAGCACTCGGCGAAGCCCATTACGGGCGCAAGCTGACCCAGCCAAAGTCCGAGGAATTGCGGCGGTTTTACGAGCAAGCCCGCGACGTCCTCAAGCACCCCTTGCTCAGCCTGACCGACGAACAGATCCCGCTCGTCGGTGCCTCGTTCGAGAAAGTGATTGCAGAGCGCAAATATACCTGCTACGCCTGCGCGATCATGCCGGACCATGTGCATCTGCTGATTCGCAAGCACCGCGACCACGCCGAAACGATGCTCGAAACGCTGCAGCAGGTCAGCCGTCAGGAGCTAATTCAGGGCAACCACCGTGCGGCCCTGCACCCCGTCTGGGGCGGCAAGGGCTGGAAGGGATTTCTGTTTACCGCAGCGGACATTCGCCGGACCATCC
>DASPXY010000051.1:0-10903 GCA_035637055.1 Gemmataceae bacterium
TTTCGGGGAAGATTATCTTCTCACACTGTTAGGAGTCGTGATGAGCATTTCTTCGGTCGCGTTGAAGCTGGGTTGTGGGGGCGTCTTGTCCCTTGGGCTGTTCCTGGCTTCTGGTCAGGTCGCCCCTGGACAAGGCATCAACCTGCGGGCGAACCCCAAGGGCATCAGCTTGGCGCCCCCCCCGGCCGCGGTCCGGCCCTTCAACGGGGGCAGCACCCAGACCGGCACCAGTGGCGGTATTCAGGGGGGTAGCATCGGCGGCGGACAGAATGGCGGCGGCCAGAATGGCGGCGGTTACAACCAGGGCGGCTACAACCAGGGCGGCTACAACCAGGGCCCCTACGGTCCCAACCAGGGCCCTTACGGCTCCAATCAAGGGCCGTACGGCCCCAACGGTGGCTACGGCGGCAATCCGTACGATCCGTACGGTAACCAGTACGGAGGTGGCTACGGCTCTCCGTATGGGAACCAGTACGGCGGCGGCGGCCAGTATGGCAACCCCGGCGCCGTCATGGGCGGTAGCTTCGCCGGTATCTCCGGTCAGGGCCAGATGCGCTTGCCCGGCTTCCAGGGTTACATGATGAACCAGATGGGCGGCGTGAACGGCATGATGGGCGGCGGCATGTACGGCGGTGGCATGTACGGCGGCATGGGCATGCCCGGCATGATGGGCGGCGGCATGTACGGCGGCATGGGCATGCCCGGCATGTATGGCGGCGGCATGTATGGCATGGGCATGCCCGGCATGGGCATGGGCATGGGCATGCCAGGGATGATGCCTGGCGTCGGCATGGGTGTGCCTGGCGCCGGTGTGGCTATGCCTGGTGTCGGTTTCTAAGCCAGTTCCGGATCGCTCCCGTCGGTAATCTTTCCAGGCCCGCACCTCAACGGGGTGCGGGCCTTTTTTCTTGCCCTGACCACACGCTGGCCCGAGGACTTGCTGGGGAGTTGCCGATGCCCGAGAGCCGTCTGAACCCGCCGGCCCGGCTCCGGCCGGAGCGCAAAATCATTGGTATGTCCGCGATCCTGTTGCCTTTTGGCCACGACGGCAACGTGGATTGGGACGGCTTCAAGGCTCACGTCGCCCGCACCGCTACCGCCGGCCTGACACCTGCCGTCAACATGGATACCGGCTACGTCAACCTCCTCGATGACGCCACGCGCCGGGCAGTCCTGGCCGCGACCCGCGCGGTCCTCGGTGGCGGCGCCTTCGTCGCGGGCGCGTTCATCAGCGACCAGCCGGGCGAGCCGCTGGGCCTCGACGATTACCGCCGGGCCATCGACGCCATTCAGGAACACGGCGGTACCCCGGTCATCTTCCAGTCCTACGGCCTGACAGCGCTGCAGGGAGAACGTCTTCTCGACGCCTATCGCGCTCTCGGGCGCGATTGCCCGCGCTTCCTCGCCTTTGAGTTGGGTTCCGCCTTCGCCCCGTTCGGCCGCATCTACGACCTCGACACCTACGCGGGGCTGCTGTCGATTCCGCAGTGTGTCGGCGCCAAGCATTCGTCGCTGCACCGCGTGCCGGAATGGCAGCGATTACCTCCTTGGCCTGAGCACGTTCGCCCCGGACCTGTTCGCCCGCCGCGACGCCTTCTGGGCTGCGGGCGATCCGGCGTTCTACGAACTCAACGACCTGCTGCAATACCTGGGCTTTCTGGCGTTCCGCCCGCCCGTGCCGGCCTACAAGCACAGCGCCGCCCAGTTCCTGAAACTGCGCGGCTGGATCGCGACGGACGCCACGCATCCCGCCTCGCCGCGTCGCCCCGACAGCGACCGCGACCTCCTCCGCGACCTGGCGGAGTGTCTTGCCATGTTCCAGGGGGGCGCAACATGACGACCTACCGCCGCGTCGCCAGCCTCAAGACTGCCGCGGACTTCCTCGAGCACCTGGCGGCGCTGGGTGTCGCCATGCCCTTCGACGAGGAAGTGCGGCACGATCCCGCGGCTCCGCTCGCCCAGGCCTTGACGGTCGACGGCGTGCAGATCGGCAACCGTTTTTGCATCCTGCCGATGGAGGGCTGGGACGGAACGACGGACGGGCGCCCCTCCGAACTGACGATCCGGCGCTGGCGGCGTTTCGGCGTCAGTGCGGCGAAACTGATCTGGGGCGGCGAGGCCGTCGCGGTGCGCCAAGACGGCCGGGCCAACCCGAATCAACTCGTCCTCACCGAGGACACACTGGCCGATCTGGCGTCTCTGCGTGAGGCTCTGGTCGCTGAGCATCGCCATCATTTTGACAACACAAACGATCTCTTGATTGGTTTGCAATTGACGCACTCGGGGCGGTTCGCCCGCCCGCATGAACATCATCGACTCGAACCGCTGATTTTGTACCGTCACCCGATCCTGGACCGCAAGTTTCGCCTGCCGGAGCAGCACAAACCGCTGAGCGACGCGGACGTGTCGCGCCTGGTCGAGGACTTCGTCGCGGCGGCTCGTCGAGCGCAGCGGGCGGGTTTCGCCTTCGTGGACATCAAGCACTGTCACGGCTACCTGGGGCACGAGTTCCTCAGTGCGGTGGACCGGCCGGGCCGTTACGGCGGTAGTTTCGAGAACCGCACTCGGTTTCTCCGTGAAGTGCTGGCGGGGATTCGGGCCGAGGCGCCGGGGCTGGCAGTCGGTGTGCGGGTCAGTGCGGTGGACTGGCTGCCGTTTCGCCCCGGGCCGGAGGGACGCGGCGAGCCAGAGCCGTTCCCGGGTGAGCGCTACCCCTACGCCTTCGGCGGCGACGGCACCGGGTTGGGCATGGACCTGACGGAGTCGCGCGCGTTCCTCGCCCTACTCCAATCACTGGGCGTGCGGCTGGTGTGCATCTCGGCAGGGAGCCCTTACTACAACCCGCACATGCAGCGGCCGGCGCTGTTTCCGCCGTCGGACGGTTATTTGCCGCCGGAGGATCCGCTTGTCGGTGTCGCCCGGCAGCTCGCGATCACGGCGGCGCTGAAACGCGACTTTCCGGACCTGGTAATTGTCGGTTCGGGCTATTCGTACTTGCAGGAGTGGCTGCCACACGTCGGTCAGGCGGTGGTGCGGACGGGGCAGGTGGACTTCGTCGGTCTGGGTCGGATGGCGCTGAGCTACCCGGAACTGCCCGCCGACGTGCTGGCGGGTCGGCCGCTGCGACGTAAACAGATTTGCCGCACGTTTAGCGCCTGCACGACGGCGCCGCGCAACGGGCTGGTGTCGGGCTGTTTCCCGCTGGACCCGTTCTACAAGGCCCGGCCGGAAGCGGAGATCCTGGCGCGGCTCGACACACCGAAAGCGACGTGAGCCATGTGATTCACGTCGGCGGGCGGCTTCCTCTTGGCGGATGGCGAGAATGAACTGCCGATTGCAAGTTGGCCCTGTTCGGCCTCATCCTCTACGCCGTCTGGCTCGTGGTATTGCTCGCGGATCTTCCCTCACCGCGTCCCCTGGAAGAAATGCGGCCGGGCGGTGGTCATCCTTGTCTTCGATACGTTGACGCTCAAGAAGGCCGTTCTTCTCTGTCTCATGGCTTCGCTCCGCGATAGCTCGCCCACAGCGCATCGACCGGATGCGCTACCCACACGTCGGGGCGCTGCTTCCGCAGGTAGCGCGCCACCTGCAGCAGACAGCCGACGTTGCCCGCGAACACCGCCTCTGCCCCCGTCGCCAGGATGTGCCGCGCCTTGCGCTCGCCCAGGCGCTCGGCCATCTCCGGCTGAGTCAGGTTGTAGCTGCCGGCCGCCCCGCAGCAGATCTCGCTCTCGGGCAGCGGCACCAGTTGCAGACCGGGAATCATCTCCAGGAGTTGCCGCGGCGGCTTGCGGATCTGCTGGCCGTGACAAAGGTGGCAAGCATCGTGATAGGTCGCCTTCAGCGGCAGCGGGTGCGTCGGCTTGACTGGACCGAGTTCCATCAGGAACTCGCTAATGTCTTTGACCTTCGCCGCCAACTTCCGCGCCGGCCCTGCCATCGGCCCCTCGGGCAACAGATGGCCGTAGTCTTTCAGCTGGGCACCGCAGCCGGCGGCGTTGACGATGATCGCATCGACACGCTCGGCCGTTTCGCCCAGGCCAGGACCGAAGACCTCACAGTTTTTCGCAGCGAACCGGCGCGCCGGCTCCTCCTGAGCGGCGTGATAGTGGAGCGCCCCGCAGCACACTTGTGCGCGCGGGATCCACACCTCGCAGCCGTTGCGCTGGAGCACGCGCGCCGTCGCCACGTTGGTCTCGGGGAAGAAAGCGTCGCTGGCGCAGCCGGTGAACAGCGCCACACGCGCCCGCCGCTTGCCCTCCGCCGGCAGGATCGTCGGCAGCCGGCCGTAATGGGGCCTGAGCCGCGGCAGCATCTCGTGCAGGTCGCGCAGGAAGCGCGGTAGCAGACGCAGCAGACCTATTTTCTCCATGAAACGATCCAGCCTGGCCCACTGCAGAAAACGAGCCGGGGCGAGCGCCCAGCGCATGCGGCGAGCGTAGGGCGTGACGTGAAACAGCAGCAATCGCTTGAAGAACCCCAGGCCGCTCTTGCGCGGCGCGATCTTCTCCAGGTGGATGCGAAACGGCTCGATGAGGCGGCCGTACTGCACTCCCGACGGACAGGCCGTCTCGCACGCCCGGCAGTCCAGGCACAGGTCGAGGTGACGGCGCACCTCCGCGTTCAACTCCAGCCGGCCGTCGGTCAGGGCGCGCATCAAATAGATGCGGCCGCGCGGGCTATCGTTCTCGTCCCCCAGTTCGACGTAGGTGGGACACGACGACGTACATAGCCCACAGTGGACACAATCGAGAAACAGCTCGTAATCGATGCCGGCCCCCTGCGGGGCCGGGATGCGGGGCGCAAGGGGCAAGGAGGTTCGCACGGGCTCGGTGGTGGTCGCCATATTCAAAGGATGAAGGATGAAGGATGAAGGATGAACAGAAGCAGAAGGCCAACGCGCCTGCGCCTCTATTGTCTTCCTTCATCCTTCATCCTTCATCCTTCATCCTTTCTCAATCAAATGCCGTCGATAAAGCGGCCGGGGTTGAACAGCCGGCGCGGGTCGAGCTTCTCCTTGACGGCGCGCATCAGGGCGACGTCGCCACGCGGCGGCCCCCAGACGGACAGCGCCGCTTTCCACGCCGGCGGGCAGCGCAGCACGACGACGTGGCCGCCCCCCGCCGCAGCCGCCTCACGTAGAAAGCCCAGCAAGGCCGCCGCCTGCTCCGCGGTCAGGTCGGCAGCGGCATGGCCGACGACCACGCCGCTGCCGGCATGAGCCTGGATGGCCAGCGCCGGCCACGCCTGCGTTGCGGCCAGGCAAAAGCCAGGCACGGTGCTGGGCAGCAGGTTCGCCTTGAACGTCAACGCCGCGTCGGTCAGGCCGCGAAACTCGATCAGCCGGCGCCACAGCGGCTCTGCGGCGTCATCCACGTACGCCGCCAGGGAGTGCGCCGCCCGCAAGCCGCCGATCAACTCCTGCAACTGCCATTTTACCGTATCTTCGTTATCCTCATAACCGATCAGCACGCGCCAGGCATCCGGGCCGCCGTCCGCTTCCGGGTCGATGGTCCTGGCTGCCTCCGCGTTGAGGACATCAAGGCAGACCGGCCGCGTGCGCGAGGCGTGCAGCGATTCCAGCAAGCCAGCGACGCCGTCGGCCCGATAGGGCAGCGACACCAGGACCGAGCGCTCGGGGACGGGCCGTAGCTTGAGGGTCACCTGACAGATGACCCCAAGGGTGCCGAGAGCGCCGATGTGCAGTTTGCACAGATCATAACCGGCGACATTCTTGACCACCCGGCCGCCGGCCTTGACCTCCTGGCCCTCGTCGCTCACAACGCTGATGCCGATGACGTAATCGCGCAGGGTGCCGTAGCCGTAGCGACGCGGGCCGCTGCTGTTGACTGCGAGAGCGCCGCCGAGGGTGGCCCGCTCCGCCTGCGGCACATCGACGGGCAGGCGCTGGTTCTCGGTGGCCAGCACATTCCGCAGCGCCGCGAGGGTGATGCCGGCCTGCACGGTGACGGTCATGTCGCGCGCGGGGTAGTCGATGACTTGCTGCAGATGGCCCAGGGCGACCGCCAGGCCGGGAGTGGAGGGAGGCATCCCATAGCCGAGCGTGGTCTGCCCGCCGATGGGGTAAATCGCCTGCCGGCTCGCCGCGGCGCGGCGCACGATCTCGCCGAGTTCCGCGACCGAGGCCGGCCGCTCGATGGAGAGAGGGCCGAACCCGTCAATCAGACAGCTTTCTTGCGACACGTTGTCCCCACCACTGGAGCGCAGCCGCCGACACATCCAGGGTATTCTAAGGGAGCAGCAGTCTCCTGGCGAGGCGAGGGTAGCCCCCGCGAGCCGAGCGGGGCCGAACTTCAGCCCCGCTCGGCTCGCGGGGCCTACCTTTTGCGCGCCAGCCGGCCCAGCGTGGCGCGGGCCTCTTCGCGCAGCCATGCCGCCGTCGCGTCGCCGGCGACCGACTGCAGCAACTCGCGGGCCGCTTCCGTGCCGGCGTGCTCCAACACTTCGAGGGCGCGCAGCCCCGTTACCTGCTCGGCGGACAGAATCTCGCCTTGCGGTTTCGGCAGCGCCGCCAGGATCTTCTCGGCCCGGCGACGCACCTCTTCCGTGGGGTTCTTCTCCAAGGCCCAGCGCAGCGCCGGGAGGGCCAGCACGCCCATCTTGGTCAGGGCCGTACTGGCTCGCTGACGCACCGCGAACTGTTTGCTGTCGAGATCGGCGATCAGCTTGTCGATCTGCTGGCTGGCCTCCGCAATCCGCAGCAACCCCTGCCGGACGAGAGGCACGGCCTCGTCTGGCCTGGCGGCGAGGGTGGCGAGAGCGCGGTACGCCCGAACCGCGTCGGTGCCGCTCAGGTCCGCCCAGAGTGCCTCGCGCTGCTTCGGGGTCAGCGCGCCCTTGACCGATTCCGCCAGATCACGACCGCTTATATCCCAGAAGAGAATCGTGCCGTCGCCGTGTCCGGAGGCGAGCGTTTTGCCGTCGGGGGAGTACGCCACGGCCCACGGGGCATCCTGGCCGCCCGCGAAGATGCGGCGCGTCTGACCGGTGGTCGTCTCCCACAGCCGGAGCGTGCGATCGCGGCTCGCCGACGCGACCGTCCGGCCATTCGGCGCGAAGGCCACCGCGTGGACCCAGTGCGCGTGGCCCGTCAACTCGCGCCGCAGTCCGCCGGTGGTGACGTTGAACAAATACACCTGCCGGTCGTAGCTGGCAGCGGCGAGGGTCGCGCTATCGGGGGAGAACGCAATCTCTGCGATACCGACGAACGGGGCGACAGCGTTTGGGTTGCCGCGCAGTTCGCGCACCCCGAGATCGGTGGCCGCCTCCCACACGTAGGCGAGGCTACGGCCCGCCTCGCCGCTGGCCAGCCATTTGCCGTCGGGCGAGAACGCGACGCAGCGGTTGCCGCGTTCGGGCAAGACGCCAGATCGCGACCGTTCCCCCGTGGCCACCTCCCACCGTTCGACAGTCCACCGCCCGCCGCGCGAGCCGCTAGTCGCCAGGGTCTTGCCGTCGGGGGCAAAGGCGAGATGATCGCGGAAGACATTGCCGCGGTCACCGAAACTGCGGAGGACGTTCCCTGTGATCGTGTCGTGCAGTTGGATGCCCTCCCCGAGCGTACCCACGGCTAGCAGCCGGAAGTCGCGCGAGAAGCCGACGGCCTTGTGGCGATACTCGGGGATGGTAAACCGGCGCAGGGGGCGATGAGTGTGGGCGTCCCAGTAGCACACGGCCCGGTCGTGACTGACCGCCACCACGGTCTTGCCGTCGGTCGAGAAGGCGAGCGTCGCGATCATACCGTTGTGCTCGGCGGCGGGGTGGAGTGGCTTCCCTGTGGCGACGTCCCAGAGGGCGATCCGTGGGGCCTTCCCTCCTGCCGCCAGGAGCTTGCCATCAGGGGAAAAGGCGACGGCGACGAGTTCGCCGGCCTGGTGAAAACAGCGGATTTCGCGGCCGCTGGTCACATCCCAGAGGCGGACGGTTTTGTCGTCGCTGCCGGTGGCGAGGAGCTTGCCGTCGGGCGAGAGAGCCAGGGCACCGATGCGCGCCTTGTGAGCCGCCCAGCTGCGCAACTCCTTGCCCGTATGCGCATCCCATAAACGCACTTTGATCGGTGCCGCCGCGGGCCACCCGAAGTCGCAAGTCGAAATTGCGAGGAGCTGTCCGTCCGCCGTCAGCGCGGCACTGTCCGGCAGATCAGCCGGCGTCTTGCCGGTGAAGCCCCGCAACTCCTTGCCCGTCCGGATGTCGAAAAGGCTCCCACCCATAACAAGCGTGTCCGGGCTGGCAAAGGCGAGGGAGTTGCCGCTTGCTGTGAGCCAGGCCACGCGCTTCCCGGTGGCCGTCTCCCAGACCAGCACGGCGTTGCCGCCGCTGGTGGTCGCGACGAACTTGCCGTCGGGCGAGAGCGCGACGCCACGCACTGCCGTGCCCTCGACGCCGATGAAGCGCCGAATCTCCTTGCCGGTCGCCGCGTCGAGGAGATGCACAGCGTTCCCGCGCCCCTCGACGGCGAGGGTTTTCCCATCCGGCGTGAGAGCCAGCGCGCCGCCCCAGCCTTGATCGACACCGGGCCAGGAGTGCTTTTCCTTGCCGGTGGTGACGTCCCAAACACAGATGACGTTGTCACCGCCGGAGAACA
The DNA here is from genome assembly GCA_035637055.1 of Gemmataceae bacterium. Classification (GTDB taxonomy): domain Bacteria; phylum Planctomycetota; class Planctomycetia; order Gemmatales; family Gemmataceae; genus DASPXY01. The sequence continues at coordinate 8,606 of DASPXY010000051.1, forward strand.
GCGTCTTGCCGTCGGGGGCGAAGACGAGGCTCGACAAGCCCGCGTGCCGCAGCCGGGCGCTGCCGAGGCGAGCAATGGCACCTGGCGGCAGTGGGTCGCCGTGGATCTCCTGCTCGACAGCTTGCGCCGTCGGCGCCAGCACCACGAGCAGGCCGAGGGCCCACGCCAATCGTCCGCAGCGTCGGGTCATGAGTTTTCCTCCGGCGAGGTCTCACAAGGCACTCAAACCATTCGACCGACAGTCTTCCTGATGCTATCCCCTCAAGGGACGGAGGACCGGCGAGCCAGCCGCTGCAACGCCGCTTGTGCGGCGATCGTCTCCCGGGCCGCCGCTCTCCCCTCCGCCAGGATTTGCATCACAGCGCGGGCCTCGGGCGTCCCAATCCGCTCCAGAACCTGCAGCGCTCGCAGGGTTCGCAAGCGCTCGCCAGACAGGACGCCCGGTCCGCGGCGCGGCAACTGCTCGATGCCCATCAGCAGCTGCTCAATGCGCCGACGTGCTTCCAGCGGCGGATTCCCCATCAGCGCCTCGCGCAGTACGGCCGCCGCCTCATTTCCGAGTCCCTTCAACTCCGCCAGGGACCGCTCACGCACGACGAACTTCTTGTCGTCCAGGTCGGCGATGAGGCGGCGCGCACGCTCCTCAAGCGTTTCCCCACTCACCGGCCGCAGCCGCCCCTTGAGGAACGCGACCACCTCCTTGTTCCCCTGACCGAGACGCCAGATTGCCGGGTAGGCAGCCGCGGCGTTGTCGTCGAGGAGCCGTGTCCAGAGGCTTTCCAGTTCTGGTTGTGTCCAACCCTTCGGGTTCGGTTCCTCCACGGCCGCGACCTTCCAGACGAGGAGGGTGCTGTCGCCGCTCGCCGACACCAGCAACCGGCCATCCGGAGAAAAGGCCACCGAAGAGACCCATTGCTGATGTCCCGACAGCCGCAGGATCCGCGTGCCCGTGGCCATCTCCCACAGGGTGATGCTGCCGTCGCGGTTACCTGCCGCCGCCGTGTGTCCATCCGGCGCGAACGCCAGCCGCCGCGACGAGTACCGCTCACCCTCGAGCTTGACCTGTTCTCTGCCCAGGGGCAGCGCGAGCAAGCGCAGGCTCTCGTCCACATCTTCGACCAGCAGCGTCTTGCCGTCCGGGGCCAGGGCCAGGTAAGCGCCGTCACAAGGCAGACGGGCCTGTTCCTTGCCGCTGTGCCCACCCCAGAGCAGCACGTTGGCCCCATCGCCCGAGGCGAGGACGCTGCCGTCGTCGGAGAGCGCCAGGTCAACGACGCCGTACCGATGGCCGCGGCACAGCACGCGCTCCTTGCCGCTCGCCACGTCCCACAACCGCACCGTCCTGTCCAGGCTGCCCGAAACGAGCGTCTTGCCGTCGGGCGCGAACAGCAGGCGCGCTACCCTGCTCGTGTGTCCCGAGAGCCGATTCAACTTCTTGCCCGTCGCTGCGTCCCAGAGTTGGATCGCCCCGTCAGCGCCTCCGGAAGCCAGGAACTTGCCGTCCGGGGCGAAGGCGACGGCATGAACCTCGTCGTGCCCTTCCAGTTTGAGGAGTTGCTTGCCGGCGGCCCAGTCCCACAAACGCACGGTCCGGTCGAGGCTGGCCGAGGCCACCGTCTTGCCGTCCGGCGCGAAGACCGCCTGCGTGATCGAAAAGGCGTGCTCTTGTCGGCGAAGCAGTTCCTTGCCTGTCACCGCGTCCCACAGGCGAATCCTGTGATCCGACCCGCCTGTGCCGAGCGTTTGGCCATCCGGGCTGAAGGCCAGGGCGCAGACCTTCGCGGTTGGTCCATCCAGGCGGCGACGCGCTTTCCCGGTAGTCGCGTCCAGCAGCAGCACGCGCTCCGTTTCCGTCGCGAGGTCGGCTTCATGGTTGGCGACTGCGAGCGTTCCTCCGTCGGGGGAGAATGCCAGCGCGGTGACGGGACGCGGCTGAGGGAGACTCGTCATTTCCTTGCGCGTGGCTACCTCCCAGAGCCTCACCGTTTTGTCGCGCCCACCGGTCGCCAGCCGCTTGCCGTCGGGCGAGAACGCCAGTGCCGACACCCCGGCACGATGCCCGCGCAGCACGGCGACCGAGCCTCCGGTACTGGGATCCCGCAGCTCGACTGTCTCTGCGCTGGCCGCGGCCAGGAGGGTGCCGTCCGGGGAGAAGGCGATGGGCGCCGGAGGATCGCCCGATGTCGGGAACTGGTGGAGTGGATCGTTCCCGCCGCGATCCCAGAGCGAAACCATGCGGCCGGTGCTGCTGGCGAAGCGTTTGCCGTCGGGCGAAAAAGCCAGTGCCTTGCCGCCGTA
>DASPXY010000052.1:0-5555 GCA_035637055.1 Gemmataceae bacterium
ATCGCCCAGCTTGAGCGCCTTGAGGGAGAGACGCGAGTCGAGAAGTCGTAATATCGCCAGGTCGCTCCGGGGGTCGGCGGCGTGGATGTCGGCGTAACTGCCCTGATGGTCGGGCAGACGCACGAAGATCTTCACCGCGCCGGCGACGACATGGTAGTTGGTCAGGACAAAGCCCTTGGTGTCGAGAACGACGCCGCTGCCGTACGCTTCGGGGTGGTGGGCGGGGTCGGCGAGGTCGAGTTTGCGGCGGAGTTGTGTACGTTCCTTCTCGGGGAGGCCGCTCACGAGCGGATGGCGTTCGAGGGCTTGCGGGTCGAAGGGGCCGAGTTTGCCGGGGTTGTCGGAGCCAGGGGCCTGGCTGAAACGCTGATAGGCGTCGCTGCGCGAGACGAGAATACAGGCGATGGCAGGCTCGGCCCGTTCGATGGCCTGCTGCATGACTTCTTGCAGGGCGAGAGCCTGTTTGAGGGCGTTCGGATCGGGATCCTGGTCGGCCCGGGAGACGGCGAACGCCAGGGCGGTGAGCACGCACGGCAACCCAAAGCGGTACATGGGCCTGTCCCTCGGTGGCAGAGGAGAGCAATCCCTCCTGTTGTACCGCGTGGCAGGGCGCGTTTCCAGGACATTCCTCCCTGGATGCGGGACGCTGGTACGCCAGAGGAAAGGACCAACCGGGGCTTGCACCACACCGCGGAATCTCCTCACTTTTCGTCGGCAGCCTGCGACTCGCCGCCGAGAACGATCCCCAACTCACGCCACGCTTCCGATAGCGGCGCCACGACCGTCAGCGGTTCGTAACGGATCGGGTGCAGGAACGTCAGGCTGCGCGCGTGCAGAGCGATCGCACGGTCGCGCGGCAACTCGGTGGGGGGGCCGAAGGCTAATTTGGCTCCGTAGAGCAAGTCGCCGCGCACGGGCCAGCCGCGCAGCGCCGCCTGCAAGCGGATCTGGTGCATCCGCCCCGTCTCCGGCTGGATTTCCAAAAGCGTACCGCCTGCACATGGCTGCAGTCGGCGGTAGCGCAGCACTGCGTGCTTTGCTCCCGCCGTGTCGGGAAGGGCGCGCTCCGAGCGCGCTTCTTCCTGGCGCTTCACCAGCCAGTCCTCCCAGGTGCCTTCCTCGGGCTGAACGTCGCCCTCGACCGCGGCCCAGTACACCTTCGTAACCTGCCGCTGCCGAAACTGCTCCGCCAGTCGCTGCGCGGCCTTGGTGTTACGCGCGAACACGATCACCCCGGAGACGGGCCGGTCGAGTCGGTGCGGAATCCCAAGGTACACATTGCCCGGTTTGTGGTAGCGCTCCTTCAGGTAGGCTTTCACTTGAGCTTCCAGCGTGGGAATGCCCAGCGGCACCCCCTGCGTCAACAGACCGGCGGGCTTGGCCACCGCGATGCAGTGGTTGTCCTCGAAGAGAATGACAGGGGTAGTATCCATAGTTGTCAAAGCCCACGGGCCGCGGCCCATGGGCTTGAGGGGTCACTGCGGCAACTTCAGCGTCAGATCGAGGCGTTTACTTGATCGCAGCACGTTCAGGATCACCTCGGCCCCAGGGCGATAATTCAGACGGACATAGGTGTCGAACTGGCGCGCCGTCATTTCGAGCCGATGACCGTCTACGCCGATGATGACATCGCCCGTCTGCAGACCGGCGAAGCGCGCCGGCGCCGTGACGAACGGCCCCTGTCGCAGTGCCAACTGCCGCGACTCCAGGCCGAGTGCCTTCTTTTCGGCCGCTGTCAGATCCTCGCCGTGGACACTCGGGTCGGGCTGCAAACTGCGCAGCGACCAGCGCCAGGAGATGTCTGTTTTGCGCCAGTCGGGCGGCGGTTGCAGAGTGCCGCCCTGAGCCTTGCCTGCACGCTCCCAGGTAAGAGCGATGGCCCGATCGCTCGGAGCGCGCTGCAAGGCATATTGAACATCTCCAAAGGATGCTACTGCTGCCCCGTTGACGGTCCTGAGGATGTCTCCCGGGGCGAGGCCGAGCCCTGCAGCGGCGGAACCCTTGGTCACGGCGCGCAGGCGGTCGCCACGGTCAACGTCTAGTGCCAGGCCAAGATTCTCCGGCAACGGATAGATATACTCCAGTTCTGCGCGCCATGTCCCCGCAGCCTGCAGCGCTTCGCGGCGACACTCGTGGACGTGATGGCAGTGGATACAACTGCTCGCCGATAAGCGCTTCGCCGCCGGGTACTGTTCGGGCGTGCGCGCGACCTGCGGGGCGGACCGCGGCGGCTGCGGCTGGTCGCGGCGGTGAGCGGCCAGCGCGGCCTCCAGGGCGTGACGCAGTCCCGCGAGGGAGCGGTAACGATGCACGCCGTCCGGGTGCCGCCCGCCATAGCGACCGTAGACTTTCTCGTCGGCGCTGACGAAGAACGCCATCCAGGTCAGGTCGTAATCGAAGTCAAAAAGGTCAAGGTCAACGCCACGCATACTGCCGATCTGCAGCAGCACAAACTGACTGGCCACGTCGGCAACTTTCTCCAGACGAGCAACCTGCTCGCCAAACCCGCTCTCGTCGGGTCAGTGGTGTCACCGGAAAACGACAAAGATCGGCTTGCCGCTCAGGCGTGCGGCGCGGCGCGCCGTTGCGTAGTCAACCAGCCAGGGACCATTTTTCGCCGCGGAACCGGCCGAACCGGGCGCCAGGGAAATCTCGGCCAGGAGGAACCCAAGCCCAATCGCCCCAGCCACCGCACAATATCTCATCAACGTCTCCTGAGAACGGCTCCAGTGCCCATCAAGCGTGCAGCCCGTGCTGCGGGTCACGGCAGGTTCGTGAGAGCGCGCAGCAATCCCATTCGCCTGCTGTGCGTCTCAAGATCCTCTCTCCATTTTACTTGCGGCACAAGCAATGGCAAATCGGCACCGCGGCACAACAGTTGCCTCCCATGCCAACCTGATGCCAACCCTCCCGCAATCGTGTTGGGAGAAGGCGGGAGCGGTTGACAGGAGTCGGCGGGGAACGGCCTCCAGGTCGTCTGGTTGAGGAGGACTCAAGCGGACGACATCGGGGCCGTTCTCTGCTGCGCACTCTCTTTCCACACTCTCCGGGAGGGCGATCCCTTGAAGCGTGTGTCCGGTTTGGCGCTCGTGGCGCTGATTCTGCTCATGGGTTCCGGGGTCGCCAGCGCCGACACTCCGGTCACCGCCAAACAACTCGAAGTCGTCCGCGAGCAGGCTAAGCAGGACAGCGAGCAGGCCAAGCAGAACGGCAATATCGCCTGGATGCTGATCTCGACCGGCCTGGTACTGCTCATGGTGCCCGGCCTGGCGCTGTTCTACGGTGGCATGGTGCGACGCAAAAATGTTCTGGGCACCATGATGCACAGCATGGTTGCGCTGGCCGTCGTCGGCATTCAGTGGATTCTGATTGGCTATGCCCTCGCGTTCGGCGACTCGCACGGCGGGGTCATCGGCTGGTCGGATGGTCTCTTCGGCCTGCAAAACCTCCTGACGCCGGACGGCAAGGCGCACCGAGTCTTCCCCGGTACAAGCATCCCCATCTTGCTGCACTGCATGTTCCAGGGGATGTTCGCGATCATCACCCCGGCGCTGATCAGCGGCGCCCTTGCCGAACGTATCCGTTTTGGGCCTTACTGCCTCTTTATTCTCCTTTGGTCGACGGTTGTCTACGCGCCGCTGGCCCACTGGGTCTGGGCGGTTGACGGCGACGGCAAGCCCGCCGGCTGGTTGGCGAAACTGGGTGCCATCGACTTCGCCGGCGGGACGGTCGTCCATATTGCCGCGGGTATGTCCGGGCTCGCGGCGATCCTGGTCCTCCGCAAACGCCTGGGTTACCCTGAGCACGCGATCCACCCGAACAGCATGGTACTGACCCTCCTGGGAGCGGGCCTGTTGTGGTTCGGCTGGTTCGGCTTCAACGGCGGCAGCGCCCTCGCCGGGAACGGGGTGGCGGTCGCGGCGCTGGCGGCCTCGCAGATCGCAGCCGCGGCGGCAGCGCTCAGCTGGATGCTCGCCGAATGGTGGCACAAGGGCAAGCCAACGGCCCTCGGCCTCGCCTCCGGGCTGGTCGCTGGCCTGGTCGCGGTGACGCCGGCCTCCGGCTATGTCCTGCCGTGGCAGGCCCTGCTGATCGGCCTGGCGGCGGGCGCTCTCTGTTACGCCGTCGTGTGCCTGAAACCCGTCCTCAAGTACGACGATTCGCTTGATGCCTTCGGGATCCACGGGGTCGGCGGCTTCCTGGGTGCGATTCTGACGGGAGTGTTCGCGAGCGCGGCTTTCTGGCAGGCGGGCGCCGGCAGCACCGACGAGCTGGGCAAACTCGCCGAGGGCCGCGGCACTCAGATTCTGATCCAGCTCCTCGCCGCCGTCGTGGCCGCGGGCTTCGCGTTCGGCGTGACCTTGATCCTCGTTAAACTGATCGACGTGCTCTGTAGCGGCTTCTGCGTCAGCGCCCGGGAAGAGACCGAGGGCCTCGATCGGACGGCGCACGGCGAGGTCGGTTTCGACCTGGGGCCGGCGCTCGAACTGGCGCCCGAGCAGCCGCCGCACGAGCCGCGGGCCGCGACGGTGCCCCCCGACGGGCTGCGCCGCTTCACCGTGGTGGTCGAGGGCATCGACAGCGATCGACTGATCCAGGCATGGTCGGACCTGTGCCAGAGTGGCACGACGCCGCCCAGTGCGGAGTTCCTCGCCGTCTATCCCTACGTGACGACGGTTCAGGGCAATCGCTTTCGCTTCCGCGGCGGCGAGCCGCAGCGCATGCGCGAGAACCTCGTGCATTTGTTCGAGCGCGCCGTCGGCGGCACGGTGCGCGGGTACGTTGACCCGGGAGCCGAGGGCGCTCGCAACGGTTCCGAGGCAACGGCCTTCCGAGCGGAGCGCCCTTCCGTGAGTTCATCGACCAATTGACAGCCCTTGCGAGAAAATCCGAAATCCGAAACTCGAAATCCGAAACAAATCCGAATACCAAACAAGAAAACGAAGACCCTGGGAGCGCGGGCGTCCCGCCCGCATCCTGGCGGTTTAGCAGCGGGCGAGACGCCCGCGCTCCGGGCCTTTTTTCTTCTTCGGGTTTCGGATTTGTTTCGGATTTCGAGTTTCGGATTTCGGATTTCTCCGATGAGGGACCTCTCCATGAAGATGGTCATTGCCATTATCCGCCCCGAGAAGCTCGAAGCCGTCCAGCAGGCGCTGAACGAGCGCGACGTCTACCTGATGACGGTCAGCGATGTGCGCGGCTGCGGCCGGCAACGCGGCTACACGGAGGTGTACCGCGGCGCCGAGTTCCAGGTACGGCTGCTGCCGAAGTTGAAGTTGGAGATTGCGGTCAACGATGCGTTTGTGGAAGCAACAATCGAGGCGATCGTTCACGCAGCGCGGATGGGGGAAACGGGGCAGATCGGCGACGGCAAGATTTTCGTGCTGGCGCTGGAGGATTGCGTGCGGATTCGGACAGGCGAGCGCGGCGGGCCAGCGATTGGCCCTTGAAAATGACAAGGTGACCGGGTGACCGGGTGACAAGGTGAAGGGCAATTGCGCCTGTTCACCCGGTCACCTTGTCACCTTGTCATCTTCAGGTCGCCATGCGCAAGG
>DASPXY010000053.1:0-10349 GCA_035637055.1 Gemmataceae bacterium
CATTGTCGATATCAAGGACGGCACGAGCAACACGCTCTTCGCCGGGGAGCGGCCGCCCAGCACCGATTTCCAGTACGGTTGGTGGTATGCCGGCATCGGCCAGCGCTACACCGGCTCCGCCGAGTTTATCCTGGGCGTCGAGGAGCAGAATGTCCTGCAGGTGACCGCCGGTTCGTGTCCACCCGGAACGTATACTTTCGCTCCCGGCAGCGTCAACGACCAGTGCGCTATGTTCCACTTCTGGAGCCTGCATGTCGGCGGCGCCCACTTCCTCTTCGCCGATGGCTCCGTCCGTTTTCTCCACTACTCCGCAGCCCCCATCCTGCCCGCCCTCGCCTCACGCAGCGGCGGCGAAGTCGTGACTGTGCCCTTCTGATCTTCATCGTGCCGCAGTGGCTGCTACCGGCCTAAATCCTGCGACCCTCGCCAGAGTGCCCATCCTGCAGCCAGAGAAGGACGCGGCCGCCGGAACCGCTGGATTGGGGGGACCCTGCAAGGGGGAACTTTTCCCTGGACTTCGAGCGCGCTGCGGAGGATCCTACGAGAGACTTGCCAGCATCGCCTGCCGCACCCGTAGGAACGGCTCGCGGCACTGGCGTCTCACCAGGGGGTCCATCACATGTCGGTTCCCGAACGGCTTCGCTGTCTGTGCTCGCTTCGCCTGCTCGTGTGCCTCGTGGCGGCCTTGACCTGCGCCGGCCGCCTCGACGCGGCGGGAGGCAAACAACCGAAACGCCCGAACATCATCCTGATCCTGAGCGACGATCAGGGCTACGGCGACTTCTCCTGCCACGGCAATCCGGTCCTCAAGACGCCGAATCTCGACAAATTCCATCGTCAAAGTGTACGCTTCACCGACTTCCATGTCGCGCCCATGTGTACGCCGACGCGCGGCCAGTTGCTGACGGGTCGCGATGCCCTGCGGACCCGTGCCAGCTCGGTCTGTGCCGGGCGGTCGTTCCTCCCGCGCGATACGCCGACACTCGCAGAAATGCTGCGTGCCCTTGGCTACCGCACGGCCATGTTCGGCAAGTGGCACCTCGGCGACAGTTACCCGAACCTGCCGCATCAGCGCGGCTTCGAGGAGGCGGTCTATCATCTCGGCTGGGGCATCACCTCGATGGCCGACCTGTGGGAGAATGACTACTTCAACGGTCGCTTTCGTCACAATGGCATCCTCAAACGCTACCCCGGCTACTGCACCGACGTCTGGTTCAATCTCGCTCTGCAATGGATGAAAGAACGCCACGACAAGCAAGAGCCGTTCTTCCTCTACCTGCCGACGAACGCGCCGCACGGCCCGCACTGGGTCGATGCGAAGTACAAGAAGCCTTACGAGGGCCGCGGGCCGGCGGCGTTCTTCGGCATGATCGCCAATCTTGACGAGAACGTCGGCCGCCTCGACGCCTTCTTGCAGGAAAGCGGCCTGGCGGACAACACGATCGTCATTTTCCTGAACGACAACGGCGGCACCGCGGGCGTGACGCTATTCAACGCCGGTCTGCGCGGCCGCAAGACGCAATACTACGAGGGCGGTCATCGCGCTGCCTGTTTCGTCCGCTGGCCGGCGGGCAAACTCGGCACGCCGCGCGACGTCGGCGTGCTGACGCAGGTGCAGGATTTGCCGCCGACAATCCTCGACCTGTGCGGTGGGCAAGCACCGAAAAGCGCGTCCTTCGATGGGACCAGCCTCGCGGGCTTACTGCGCGGCACGCAGAAGACATTGCCGGATCGCATGCTCGTGGTGCAGTACGGTCAGCGCCCGGAGAAATGGGACGCGGCGGTGATGTGGAATCGCTGGCGGCTGGTCCACGGCAAGGCACTCTACGATCTGAACACCGACCCGGGTCAGGCGAAGGACGTCGCCGCGGCTCACCCGGACGTTCTCAAGAAGATGCGCGCTCACTACGAAAAATGGTGGGCCGGCATCGCCCCGAAGCTCGATGACTTCAACCCGATCAGCATCGGCGCCGATCAGGAGAACCCGGTGACGCTATCCGCCGCCGACTGGGCGAACGTCTACTGCGACAACATGCAGAACCTGCGCCAGGGGGTGAACAAGAACGGCCCGTGGCACCTGCTCGTCGAGAAGGATGGCACTTATGAGATCGGTTTACGCCGCTGGCCGAGGGAGGCCGATGCGGCAATCCCGGCGGGCGTTCCCGCCTTCAAGGCGGTGGACGGCAAGCTACCGCCTGGGAAAGCCCTGCCGATCACGAAGGCTCGTATCAAGATCGGTGATGTGGATCAATCGAAGCCGGTCGCGGCGCAAGATAAAGAGGTGACCTTCACCGTGCCGTTGCGGGCGGGGACGCGGTTGCAGATGCAGTCGTGGTTCTACGACGCCGCAGGCCAAGAGCTGTGCGGAGCGTACTTCGCCTATGTCCGCCGCAAATAGGAAGCGGTCAGTTGTTGGCGAGTTGGGAGCCCGCAGCGCCAGCGAGGGACAGTCCCTCGCTGGCGCTGCGGGCTCCCAACTCGCCATTCCGTTCGTGGTTCTCACGCCCCGCCGCTACTTCGCTGGTATGCCCTTCCGATGTCATGTATACTAATGTTTATTAGTCATCAACCTCCGTCCTGATCAGGCATCGGTGTCGGGAGAGAACCTTGGCGAAGAGTGAAACGCCTCTGATGCAGCAATACCGGGAGGTCAAGGACCGTTACCCCGGCATGCTCGTGTTGTTCCGCGTTGGCGATTTCTTTGAGCTATTTGGCGAGGACGCCCAGACGGCCGCTCGTGTCCTCGACATCGCCCTGACGAGTCGTGACAACAAGGCCGTCCCGATGGCCGGCTTTCCGCACGGTGCGCTCGACGGCTACGTCAACAAGCTCGTGCGAGCGGGTTACTGCGTCGTCGTCTGCGATCAGGTCGAAGATCCCGCAGCGGCTCAGGGACTTATGCGGCGTGAGGTCGTGCGCGTCGTCACGCCCGGCACGGCCACCGAGGACGACCTGCTCGACCCGCGCCGGGCGAACCACCTGGCCGCCGTCTGGCCACAAGGCGACCGCGTCGGCCTTGCCTGGGTCGAACTGTCCACCGGAGCCTTCCACGCCGCCGACGTCCCCTGGCCGCGTCTGGCCGATGAGATCGGGCGCCTGACGCCCGCCGAGTGCCTGCATGGAGAAGACGCTCCCGTGCGACTTACCGAGGCCCTGCGCAACGTCCTTCCGAACATGGCGCTGACAGCGCGGCCGGACTGGACCTTCGACCCGACGACCGCCCGCGCTGCCGTGTTCAATCATTTCCGCGTCATCACAACGACCGGCTTCGGTTTCGAGCAACAGCAACCGTGTCTGACGGCGGCCGGCGCTCTGCTGCTCTACCTGCAAGAGACGTTCAAGGCCAGCCTCGCCCACCTGCGCCGGCCGCGGCCTTACCACGCGGACAACCACCTCATCCTCGACGAGGTGACGCGGCGCAGCCTGGAATTGACGCGCACGCTGCGCGAGGGAGAGCGCGAAGGGTCGCTGCTGTCGTTCCTGGACCGCACCATCACCCCAATGGGAGCCAGGCTGCTCCAGGATTCCCTCCTGTCGCCGCTCACCGATCGCACCGCCATCGAGGCACGCCTGGATGCCGTCGCCGAACTCGTTGGTGCGCAGGACATCCGCCGTGGATTGCGCGACAACCTGGAACCCGCGGCCGACCTGCACCGCCTCAGCACACGAGCCAGTACCGGCCGCGCCTCGCCGCGCGACCTTGCCGCCGTGGCGCGCACCTTGCGCTTGCTCCCGGGCATCCAGCAAGCGCTGGCCGACAGCAAGGCGGGACTGCTGCGCGAACTGCAGCGACACCTGGAGTTGTGCCCCGCGTTGCGCGATGTGCTGACGACCGCTCTGCCCAGTGACCCCTCCGCCGACCTGCACGCGGGCGGCGTGCTTCGCGATGGCTACGACGCGGCCCTCGACGAACTGCGCCAGGTCGCCCGGTCGGGCAAGGAGTGGCTCGCCCGCTTCCAGGCTGAGGAGGCGACGCGCACTGGCATTGCCTCACTCAAGGTCGGTTACACGCAGGTCTTCGGCTACTACATCGAAGTGGGACACGCTCACGCCAAGAAGGTTCCCGCCCACTACCAGCGCAAGCAGACGCTCAAGCACGCCGAACGCTACGTCACGCCGCAGCTGCAAGAACACCAGGAAAAAGTGCTGGCGGCCGAGGAGCAGGCACGCAACCGCGAGGAAGAATTGTTCGTCGGCCTGCGCGAGCGTGTCGCAGCAGAGGCCGGGCGGTTGCAGCGCACCGCCGAGGTGCTGGCCCGGCTCGACGTTCTGGCTGGGCTGGCGGAGTTGGCTGCGACGCAGCACTATTGCCGGCCCGAGTTGAGCGACGAGCCACTGCTGGAGATCGAAGGCGGCCGCCACCCCGTCCTCGACCAGACCTTGCCGCCGGGGACATTCGTCCCCAATGACACTCTGCTCGGTCCGAAACACGGCCGCTTCTGTCTGATTACTGGACCGAATCTATCCGGGAAGTCAACATTCATCCGGCAAGTGGCGCTGCTGACACTCCTGGCGCAAATGGGCAGTTTCGTGCCGGCGCGGCGCGCCCGCATCGGCATCGTGGATCGGATTTTCACACGCGTCGGAGCGAACGACGACCTCAGCCGCGGCCACAGCACGTTCATGGTAGAGATGACAGAGGCCGCAAATATCCTCAATAACGCGACGGCCCGAAGCCTGGTCATTCTCGACGAGATCGGCCGCGGCACCAGCACCTACGACGGAGTTTCGTTGGCGTGGGCCATTACCGAGTATCTGCACGACAAGATCGGCTGCCGGGCCTTGTGCGCGACGCACTATCACGAGTTGGCCCGCTTGGCGGAGACGCTGCCGGGGCTGCGCAACTACAACGTGCAGGTCCGCGAGGACGACGGCGACATCGTGTTTCTGCATCAGATCGTGCCGGGCAGCGCGGACCGGAGTTACGGAATTCACGTCGCGCGGCTGGCCGGGGTGCCGCGGCCGGTGCTGGACCGTGCTCAGGAAGTGCTGGGCGAGTTGGAGACGCGGCCGCTGGCGGGTGAGGATCGACCCGTGGTCGTCCCAGCGCGACGGGCGGCGTCCTGACCGCGTCTTTCCTGCACCAGTCTCTTGTCGCGCGGCCTTCCAGGCGTTACCATCGCGGGTTGTAGTGAAGGGCGGACCTTCACACCTCTCGCCCCGTGCTCCCCCCGAACGCCGCCATGCCCATCGACGCAGTCGCGACGCTGCTGCGCCTGCTCGGCCAGTTCCGGCTCCTGGAGCCGGCGCAACTCGAGGAGGCGACCCGTGCGCTCCAAACGGCGTTTCCCGCGCCGCAGACGCTGGCGAAGGAACTGGTGCGGCGCGGCTTCCTGACCTCCCAATCAGATTCACTTCGGGGGGGCACGTTGGATGCGTTTGAGGGTCTTGGCGGCGAGGTCGCCAAGGTATCCATCTGGATCCTGTCGCTGCGTCAGATCGTTTCGCGCCGCGGCGACCGCATCGGCGGCATCCCGCGCTGCGGGGCCGAGTTCTGCCAGGACGTGCAAGACAGCCTTCCGGAGGTTGCGGTCAGTCTCCGGGAGGGCGTCGATCAGGGCGGGGACCGCGGCTGGGCCGATCCCAACAAGCGTGGAACTGATCGTCAGGTGCAAACTGCTGTGTTGCCTGCCTCGCAACATTTCGATGAGCGGCTTGGCAGCCTCCTTCGCGACCGCGCCGAGCCGCCCCAGCGCACGGACGCTCCGATCCCGGGAACTCAGTTCGACCACCTCGTCCTGGACCACCTCAAGAAGGGTAGGCACTGCCTCTTTCGCCGCAGGCCCCATCTCTCCCAGAGCCCAGGCGGCCCCAGACAGTAGCCCATCATCCCCCTCGGTCCGCCGCTTGGCTAGGATCTCTCTGAGTAACGGGACGGCTGCACTCCCAGGAGGGCCGATCTGTCCCAAGGCCCAAGCCGCGCCACCGCGAACATGCGCATCTGTGTGGTCGCGGAGGACCGTGATTAGGCCCGGAACCACCCTGTCGTCCACGGCGCCAATCCGTCCGAGAGAACGGATAGCATTCATCTTCAACCGGTTCCCTTTCTCTTGTATTCCCCGCAGCAAGGCCGGGACAGCAGCCTTTGCCTCCGGCCCGATATACCCGAAGGCCCCTGCAGCGGCCTCAGAGAGGCTCACGGCGCGGTGGTCAGAGGGTCTGTCGGGGTCGTCCAAGAGTTCGATGAGGGCCGGCACCGCAGGCTTGGCCGCTGGCCCCATCCGGCTCAGGGCGTAGATGGCGCGCCAGCGGAGGTCGCGGCGCGGATCCTTGAGGAAGCCGATGAATCGCGGGACCGCTTCCTTGGCGGCCGGCCCAATGGCCCCCAGGGCGGAGATCACTTTGCCGCGGACGACGGGACTCTCGTCGTCCAGCGCCTTGAGGAGGGTCGGGATGACCCCCTCCGCGAAGGGGCCGAACTCCCCCAAGGTCTCCGCGGCCTGAGCACGCACCCCCTCGTCAAGGTGGTCCAGGTTTACCGCGATTCGATACATGGCTTGCCGCAAGTCTGAGGCCAGTTGCCCCAGGGCCTTGGCTGCTTCCCCGCGAACCTTCGCGTCCCTCTCATTCAACTTCTGGTAAAGGGCCCGCAGGCGGTCCCCAAGCTCTTTCCCTTCATCCGCGTGGGCGGACACCGCCCCGAGGAGCAGCCAGGCCACGCAGGCGCAAGAGCACACGCGCATAGGTCATCTCTCCTCAATCAGGGGGTGTAGGTGATGCTGGTGGACGTGTTCCCGGAAGTGACAGCGAAGGCGATGCCCCCGAAGTCCGTGTTGCCGAACTGTTGACCCATGGGGTCGAGGGAAGCGTACGTCATGAACGTCCAAACGGTTGCCACGTTAGGCGGCTGGAAGTTGGCGTCGAAACGCGCCTTGATCGTGCCCGCGAGTTTGGCGACGCCCGTGCCGGCGCCGGCAGCCTGGACGATCAGTTGATCGTACAGGTTCGGCTGGTTCGGCAGGCCGCCGATGCTGATGCTCAGGGTGCCCGACTTGGTCTGGGTGTAGTTGCCGATGACCGTCAGGATCCCGTGCGTGGCGGCGTACTGGATCGTCCCACCATTCACCACTTCTACGGCGGTGATCGTCCTGGATCCGGTCACGGTGACCGTCCCCCCGTTGATATTGAAGCGGCCTGTCATCTGGAGGTTGCCGCCAATCAGCTGCGTGTCGCCTGCGGTCTGCGTGAGGTCGCCCGTGAAGTTGAGGGAGCCGCCGACAGTGAGGGTGCCGCTGTTGGTGAAAGGAACCCGGATGGTCGTCGCCGGGTCGCCAAGGAGCGGGATTGTCGAGAACGCTCCGGCGTTGGCGATCGTGGTCGCTTGACCGCCCACGGGGCTGTCGTCGCTTATGGTCCCGGCGCTGCCGCTTCGGAACGTCGCATTGGCGTTGTTCGTGATGCTGCCCCCACTGCAGCTCATGTTGCCTTGAGCCCAGATCAGGGTTCCATCGTTGCTGAGCGTGTGGTCGACAAGGACCAAGGCATTCAGGCCCACTGCGCCGTTGATAGTCATCCCGGCGTTCGCCGAGATGTGCGTGGTGCCTGTCCCCTGCATCGTCCCCTGTTCCCACCTCAGGCTCGCACCGGGCACGACTTCAAAGGTTCCGCTCCCGGCAATGATCCCACCGAGCATCTGGAAATTGCTTACCTTGAACACCCCGCCGGTGATTTTGAGCTCGCTCCCGTTGTACATCGAGGTGGTGCCGCGGCCGGTGAAACCCTGGCCGCCTTGGCCCCCTTGGCACTCCGCGGTGCCGAAGATCCCGAACTCTGCGTTGGCTGAGAGGTTGACGCTCCCGTCCATCGAGAGGTTCCCCAGCGCCCGCAACTCCGCGTGCTGCTGGGCAGTCCCACCCGTGAGATTGATGGCCCCGCCATTGGCGAGGTTGCCTTCCATCCGGATCACGGTCGCCGTCGTCTGGTTGAACGTCGCCCCGCTATCGACGGTGAAGAAGTTCAGCGGGTTCCCGTCGCTGCTGACGTCGACCGTCACCCCATCACCATTGCTGGCCGTGAAGACCGAATTGGATTGGTTCTCAAACAGGGCGCTATTCTCCAGCCTGATGTTCCCCTGCGTCCACGTCGCCAGGCCCCCGTTCAGTAGGGACCGGCCGTTGAGCGTCTTCACCCCGGCCCCACTGATGGTCAGGACACCATTGGGCACGATCGTCGTCGAGCGGCCCAGCGGATCGCCGAACTGGGTGCCGCCGCTCCAGGTGTACCAGGACGCGGTTAGCGCGCCGTCAGTCCCGCCGATGTTCCCATCTGCTTGCGTCACGGTTGCGGCCGCGAGGTCGCGCTTCAGAGTGATTGTCCCGGTGTAGCCCGCAGCAATCGTCAGACTCCGCACCGCGCCGTCGAACCAGGATGGATCAACCGCTGAATTGAGAACCGACGTGTTGTTGAAAACGACATCGTCGTTGACCGTCGGGGTCGTACCCGTGCTCCAGTTATTGGCATCGCTCCAGACGTTCGTGCCCCCTACCCAGGTGAGGGTCGCGGGCAAAACGAGGCCCTCCAGGGCTTCGAGCAATGGGCGGAACCGGCGCTGCGGGGCAGTTTCGGGACTTGGCTTGCCTGCGAGCAAGGCTCGCAGGGAAGAAACCCAGTTTCTCCAAAGGTTCAAGAAGCCGAACGTCCTCATTATCGCCTCCAAGTGGAAGAAGGAATTTGCCAGAGCGAAAGTGACTGTTGAGCAGACCAGGCAATCGGGCCGACCGTTTTGACCAGAATCGGCACAGAGTCGTAGCTTACCGCACCTTTGCTCGATGGCAACGGGGGTGCTCGCTTTTCGCGATTTCTTCACGTTCAGCAGGATAGAAGGGCTCGTTTTCAGGGTCGCCGACCTGGCCGCCGAAGCGCATCTGGTCTACCTCGGCGTTCTCGACGAGGGCTGCATCGAGTTGCGCACGCCAGCTGAATTCCGCCGGCGCCTCGCTGACACGCAGCGGTGATCCAACGAAGCGTCTGCCCCTCGACAGTCAGGAAACGGTGGGAGCGGCCGACCGAGGCGATTTCTTTTCGTGAGCGCGGAATCTGATTGCTTTCGGCCCCGCTCACGTTATGATCGATTTTTAATCTTTTGACGTTTTCCCTGGCGGCGCGGCCGGGGACAGCTGGACACGACCGAAACCACCGATACAACGAGTTACGCCCCCCAACAACACTCCCTGCCGGCGCCTCTGGAATGTTTCGGCCCCCTCGCCCCGCCTCCTTACAGGCTCGGGGGCCATAGGCCGACGGTTTGCCCCCCGCGAGAGTCCGACCCCTGGAGTGTCCGCTACCCTGGTCCCGCCTACCCCGCCAGGGCCCGCCGAGAGCGACAACCATGCCGCTGGATACGAGGAACTCACAGAACGGATTGACCGGCCACGCCCTGCGCAACGCCCATCTGCGGCAGCGCTCCGTGGCCCGCGCCCAGGGCGCCCCGCCGCTGGCTCGCCTGGTCGTCGAGCTGCGCGCCGAGGCTTTGGGCCTGACACGCCTGGAATGCGCTCGCCTGGCGGGCATCAGTCGCGGCGCCCTGCGCGATCTGGAACTCGGCGTCCACACACCCAGCCGCCAGACCCTACAGCAGTTCCTCGCGTTCTGCCAGCAGCGCGGCATCGCGTCCGAGCAGCTTGAGACGGTCCGCCAACTCTACACCGGCGCCGACGATAACCTGGAGGCGTTCCTCGGCCGACTGGAGTTGAGCGCCGGCTCGTCACGCGAGTTGGCCCGGCGCGTCGCCATCAGCGCCACCACCCTCTGGGAGTACCGGCGCGGCAACTTCCCCCTGCCCCTGGCGCTGCTGCGACAACTCTGCAAGGCGGTCGGTGAGGACGAGGATCATGCCGAGGAATTGTGGCAGACGGCGACCCGGCAGCGCTTTCTGGACCGCGGTCACCCTGCCGCCTGGGCCGAACTGTGCGTGCTGTGCGCCCGCGCCGGCCAGCCCGAGAGCCACCTGCTGACACTTGGCGTCAGCACAACCGCCTTTCGCCATCTACGGTATCTCGAATTGCCACCGTGGGAAGAGGTCGCGCGTGCCGCCGGCGCTCTCTGCCGCGATGCGCAGGAACGGCAGGCGCTCGAAGCCTTGTGGCGCCGCGACGAGCAGCAGCAGCGGGCGCAGGATCACGACGGCTTCGGACGGCTGCTGAAGCGCCTGCGCGAGCAGCAGGGCGTGTCGCGGCGCGAGCTGGCGGACCTCTTCGGCGTCGGCGGTCGCAAGCCGGCGCGGATCATCAAGCACATCGAGGAAGACGGGCTTTATTCCGCCTGCGCCTATCCGGCGGGACTCGTCGCGGTGCTCGTCCCCAGGGTAGCGGAGCGCGGGTGCTTGCTGGAGTTGTGGCGTGCTCGGCGTG
>DASPXY010000054.1:0-5529 GCA_035637055.1 Gemmataceae bacterium
CGAAGCCTTGCGACGGCCAGCTCGCACAGGATGTCCACCGCCTGCAGGTTGGCCCGGTCCAGCAGCGCCAGCCACTCCTCGACGCTCAGGGTATCCAGTTCCGGCCGGGCGCGCAGCAACTCGGCAGCCAGACCGACCACGTCGGGATCGTCGGTGCCCGCCAGGTCGATCAGTTCTTCCAGGGTCAGGGTGTTGAGCACCTCACCATGATCGCGACGGATCAGGAAAATGGCCCACTGCCGCACCGGCCGGCAACGAGCGTCCTTCAACAGGCCGATGAGCACACGCGGAGCCGCCTTCCACAGTTCCTCGTAAATCGGCGCGGGGGCCAGTTCGGCGAGGGTGTGCCCGGGGGCGAGTTTCCAGCCGTTGGCCTTGGCGACCAGGGCCGGGCTCTCGTGGAAGAGAATGTGCATCAGCCCCCAGTTGTCGAGCAGCGCCAGGCCGCTCGCGACGTCGGCATCTTCATAGACATTCAGCGCCGCCGACACCGCAGGGACGTAACGCTCGGGGTGTTCCTGGCCGAGTTTGCGAAAGTAACGCCAGGCACGGCGGCGGAGGTAGTTGCGTGTCCGCGGCGAGAACAGACGACAACGCTCCTCCAGTTGCCGGCGTTTGTCGTCCGTGAGCGACTGCGGTTTCTTCCAACTCGCCTTGGGCGGGCGCCACATCGTCGTGTCGGGCGGCACCTGGAAGACCTCTTCCTCGCGAGTGCTGCGGACGGAGAAGCCCCGACCGACCTGCTGGACCGTGACGCGCTTCCATCCCTCCTTCTTCCACTTGTCGGCGAGTTTCTTCGCGGCCTCGCGCGTCTTGACCTGTTTCGCCCGATACTGACGGGCAGCCCTCGCGACGCGGCGCACCGAGCGATCGAACATCACCAGGAACCGGCCCATCACCTCGTCGTCCCCCGCGGCCTCGGCAGGCTTGAACAGCCGCTTGACGAGCGCCTCGTGGCGGACAGCGTTGAGTGGGCGGTTGAGGTACTCCAGGAGCAACTGACGCGCGACGGGTCGCTTGTCGCCGTACCATTTCGCGGCGAACTTGCCGAGCCGCTCCGCGTCGGCCACACGGCGAACCTCATCGACGAACGCCGGATCGCCTTGCTTGAAGAGTTCCTCAGCACGGGGCCAGGATTCAGTGTCGGTGCGTTGCTGCTTTGCCATCGGAGGGCCTCGCCCAAAAGCCGCAATCATTGGGGGAGAGCATACACCGGAGGCAGGGGCACTTCAAGCACCGTAGGCAGTTTCGCCCTGTTCTGGATGTGTGGGTGGCTTGAGAAGGGAGGCGTACGGAGTTGGCGAACGGCCGGCGTAAGCCGGCTGGTGAACCCAGGACTGGCTGGGCAACCGAGCACCAGCCGGCTTACGCCGGCCGTTCGCCTGGAACCGACCAGGATTAACGCTTGGAGAACTGGAACGCCTTGCGGGCGCCCTTGCGGCCGTATTTCTTGCGTTCCTTCATGCGGCCATCGCGCGTGAGGAAACCGGAGTCACGCAACTTCTTGGCCATGCCGCCGCCGGCGGCTGCTGCTTCACCGTCCACCCCGGCTGTTTCCGTCGCCTCGGGCTGGCCGCCGAACATGATCTTCAGCGCCCGGGCGATCCCCTGGCAAATGGCCCCGGCCTGGCCGGAGATGCCGCCGCCATGCACCTTGATAATCACGTCGAGACGATTGCGCATCTCGGTCAATTCGAGCGGACCGAGGACGGCGTTGCGATCCTTGTCCTCGGTGAAGAAGTCGGTCAACTCCCGGCCGTTGATCTGGATCTGGCCCTTGCCTTCCACGAGGCGTACGCGGGCAACAGAAGTCTTGCGCCGGCCGGTGCCGATATGGGTCGTCTTCGGGGTGGTCGCTGCGGCCACGATGATCTATCTCCCTGTCATGAAGGCTGTTTGTGGAGGTCGCTAATCGGCTGCGGTTGCTGGGCCTGGTGGGGGTGTTGCGGCCCGGCGTAGATCTTCAACTTGGTCATTTGCTGGCGGCCGAGTTTGTTGCGCGGCACCATGCGGCGCACCGCAAACTCCAGGATGCGCTCGGGATGCTTTTCGAGCAGTTCGCGCGCGGGGGTGACCTTCAGACCGCCGGGATAATGCGAGTAGGCGGCGTAGGTCTTCTGGTCCCACTTCTTGCCGGTGAACTTGACACGCGCGGCGTTGATGACGATGACAAATTCGCCGGTGTCGGTGTGCGGGGTGTATTCGGGGCGGTGCTTGCCGCGAATGATGTCGGCGATCTGCACCGCGAGGCGGCCGACCACCTGATCGGTGGCATCGATCAGGAACCAGCGCTGCTCGAGTTCGCCGGTTTTGGCCATAAATGAAGACATTGCTCGTTCCATCCTACCGGGCCGTTTTGAGGAAATTGTTATGATAAGAGGCCGCGCGCGCCCGTCAAGGGCAGATCGCTTGACACTCCTCGCTGCCATCGCTATTTTCCCGCTCCCATGATGTCCTCGACCCTGGGAAGCTGACCATGCACCTGATCGCGCCGGAAATCCTCGCCGAAGACCTCAGCGGCCTGTCCATCGGCCTGAGCGCGGTCGGCCTGCTGTTGGGGCTGGCGCTCTGGCTGTTCGGTTGGCGCTGGTATCGCTTCTGGGTCGTACTCGGTATCACCGTGCTGGGCGGCGTTTACGGGCTGTCCGAAGCGGCCGTATTTCGGGCGCAACCGCTGGTCGCCGGCGTGCTGCTGGCGCTTGCGGCCGGCGTGCTGGCGCTGTCGCTGGCGCGGGTGGCGGCGTTCGCGGCTGGCGGTTGCGCCGCGATGCTGGCCGTTCAGGCCCTGGTGCCCTCCTGGGACCAACCGCTGCTCAGTTTCGTGACCGGTGGTCTGCTCGGCGTGCTGTTGTTCCGCGTCTGGGTGATGGCCCTGACCAGCTTGCTCGGCGTGCTGCTGATGACGTACATGAGTTTGTGCCTGGCTGAGCACCTGGCGAAAATGAACGCCGGCGAGTTCGCCGCCAAACGGCCGGTGCTGCTCAACTGGATCTGTGGCGGGACCACGGCCCTCGGCTTCCTGCTGCAGGCGCTGCTGACCCGCCGCAAAGCGGGCACGAACGCCCCGGCAAACGACAGGGAGAAGGACAGACCCAAACCGGCTGAGGCGAAACCGCCCAAACTGGACAAGGTCGAGGTCGTCGCGCCGCCGCGCGGGCGCTGGTGGCGGTGGCTCCTTGGCCCCCTCCGTAAGGCCGGCTGACACTTCGCCGTTGGCACGCTCTTTGCGTGCGTTAGTGGTTCGTGGATAGTGGTCAGAGAAGAGGGGCTTTGTCTTTCTTCTCTGACCACTATCCACTAGCCACTAACCACTCTCTTTACGCGAAAAGGACGGCATCCTCATGGCCTGGTTCCACAAGCGCCCTCTCGTTCTTCCCCCGGCCGTTCGCAAGAACATCGACTCCATCGCTCAACTCGAACAGGAGTTCGCTGAGCAGCGGACCAACCTCGACCGGCTCACTGACGCAATCTCGAATTTCGCTGGCAATATCGAGTTCGTCCTCGCCCATGCTGTGCTTTTCGCCCTGTATATCCTCTTGAACACGGTGATCCTCGGCTCTTCCGCTTTTGACCCCTTCCCCTTCGCTTTCCTCAATCTTGCGCTGGCGATTGAAACGGTCTTCCTCGGCACGTTCGTACTGATGAGCCAGAACCGCCAAAGCCGCCAGGACGACCAGCGGGCCAGCCTCGACTTGCAGATCGGCCTGCTTGCCGAGCAGGAGACGACCAAAACGCTACAAATGTTGCAGCGGATCTGCGAGCACCTTGGCCTGAACGAAGTCGCCAAGGACAAGGAATTGAAGGAGATGATCCGGACCACCCACGTCCAGGAGGTCGCAGAGGAGTTGAAGAAAGCCCGGGAGGCAGAACAAGCGGCTCCGTGAAACTTCGCCCTGATGAGGGGTACAATCCTGACGGATTGCCTGACACTCAACTGAGGATCACCACATGCGCTACGTCCTCTCCGCTCTGCTGATGCTGGTTCCTCTGCCACGCGCCCTGGCGCAGACCAACGAGGCCGAGAAGATCTTCAGGGCCATGGAGAAGAAGATCATCGAGGCCAAGGCCTTCAAGGTCACCGTCGCCATTGACGCCAAGGGCGACACCAAGGACCGGGTGGGCCGCTTCAAGGGCTTCCTGCTGCTCACCAGCAACAACAAGGCGCGTCTGAAGGCCAGCGGGGTCGATTTTGGCGAAGTCCGGAATTGGGAGATGGTCTCGAACGGCAAGCAGGTGAAACTGAGGCCATACTCCTTGGGAGTTTCCGAGTCGTTCAAGGAAGAAGCCACGTTGGAGACGCCGAAGAATCTCCACAGGCATCTCGCCACGCGGGTGAGCCAGCTGGGGGTGTATTTGAACCTCCTGAGAACGGCTCTCCTGGTCTTCGGTTCCGACGACCCCAGGTCCAAACTCGACCTCTGGGGCTTCAAAGAGGGAACCGCGGAGAAGGTCGGGGGGCGTGATGCCAAGGTGGTGCGCTTCCGAGTGGGTCCGCGAGCAGAAAAAGAGCACGCAGTCATCACCGTTTGGATTGATACGAAGACACTTCTGCCGCTCAAGCGCGTCATCGTGCCAAACCTGAGATCTGTGGGCATCATCATCGAGACCTACGAGTTCACCCTGGATCCCAGGATCGAAGCCGGGGCCTTTGAACTTGCCTGGGCGCAGGCCAACGAGGCCGAGAAACTCTTCCGCGCCGTGCAGGAGAAAATCAAGTCGGCCAAAGCCGTCCAGGTCGCCCTCAACCTTGAAATCAAGGCAAACGGCAAGGAAGGCAAGGGCAAGGCGTCGCTGCTCTTCACGAAGGAGAACAAGGCGCGGCTGAAGATGACCCTGGACGAAATGGGCAAGCAGCTGACGACCGAAATGATCTCGGACGGCAAGCAGATGAAGTTTGCCCAGTCGCCGGAGACGATCGCCAAGGCGGAGCCGGAAGAAACGCCGGCGAGTTTGCACCAGCTGCTCACCAGGGCGGTGAGTGGCCCCGGTCTGTCGCTCACCTCCGATGGTTTGAACGGTTTTGCCCCACCTCGGTTCAGCCTGCTCGCCTTCGAGGCGGGAGCCGCGGAGAAAGTCGGCGGCCGTGATGCCAAGGTGGTCAGCTACTACGTGGGCGGCCTCCCGGGAGCGGATTTCACCGTCACTCTCTGGATCGACGCCCAAACGTCGCTGCCGCTCCGACGCCTCATCGTTCCCTTTGGGGGGGAAGATGACCGCATCACCGAGATCTGTGAGTTCACGCTCAATCCGAAGATCGATGCCGGGGTCTTTCAGTTACCGAAGTAGGCCGCCGAACCTGACCACGCGGCGGCAGACACCTCTATTTGCGAGTGCTTTTGGACTAAACCGTGAGCGGCCTGACTGTCGCACCCTGAAGCGAACGCACGAAATCGGTCAAGCGCGTCAGGCCCTCGCGCAGCCGGCCGTCGTCCGCGGCGTAGCTCAGGCGAATGTGTCCGGTCCCGCTCGGGCCAAACAACTCGCCCGGCGAGACGAGCACCTTCTTTTCCCGCAGCAGCCGCGCGGCGA
>DASPXY010000055.1:0-5008 GCA_035637055.1 Gemmataceae bacterium
TCCCAACGATCCGATTCGTCTTCAGTCGGTGACCTCGCCGCTGGAGGCCCAGAACCCGTCCGGCTACGAACTTGAGGATCCGCTGGACGAGGACAAGGACATGCCGGTGCCGGGCCTGACGCACCGCTATCCCGACCGGGCGCTCTTGCAGACGACGCACGTCTGCACCATGTACTGCCGCTTCTGCACGCGCAAGCGAGCGACCCTGGTCCGTGGCGGTTGGGACGCCGTCAGCCGCAATGACGAGCGGATGATCGAGTACATCCAGGACCACCCCGAGATTCGCGACGTGATCGTCTCCGGCGGCGACCCGCTCACGCTGCCAACGACCAAGTTGCGTTTCTTCCTCGACAACCTGCGTGACATCAAGCATGTTGACGTGATCCGCATTGGCACGCGCGTACCCGTCACGCTCCCGCAAAAGCTGTATGACCAGGAATTGATCGACCTGCTCGCTTCGGCCGGGAAGGTGTGGATTCAGACGCACTTCAACCACCCGCGTGAGGTGACGCCCGAGTCGGCCCGTGTCTGCAATGCCCTGCTCCGCGCCGGCATGCCGGTCAACAACCACTCGGTACTTTTGCGCGGCGTGAACGATTCGCTGGAAACGATGCGGACCTTGTTGCGAGCGCTGCTGCGCATCAAGGTGCGACCGTACATCCTCTTCCATTGCGATCCGGTCATCGGCGCCGGCCACTTCCGCACGTCGATCTGGAAGGGGCTCGAAATCATGGAAGGGTTGCGCGGCCACCTGTCGGGCCTGGCAATCCCGACGTACGTCGTGGACAGCCCGCACGGCGGCGGCAAGATCCCGATCATGCCGAATTACATCATCTCCGCCAGCGACGACGCTGTCGTGCTGCGGAACTATGAAGGTCTGCTCATTCGTTACCAGGCAGAGGACAAACCGAACACCAATCGGCCCACCGCCACGCGCGGCGTCAGCGCCCTGCTCCAGGGCAGCAAGACCGCCCTGGTGCCCGCGGACAACGACCGCATGGCCCGGCGGGAGCACAATCAGAGCGCGCATCACCCGGAACACCACAACGGCAACGGCTGCTGTGGCAGCAATGGCAATGGCCACGCCCACGCTGTTGAGGTTTCGGCCCCCTCCCCCGCCGTCCTGCATGGCTCGGGGGCCTCTGGGCCGGCCAACGGCCACACGCACACCAACGGGAACGCCGAAACGAACGGCTTCCGCAAGGAGTTGCTCGTCCTGAATGGCAACGGCGAGCATTTTCAAGGATGAACCGCAATAAATCCGAAATCCGAATGTCGAAATCCGAAACAAATCCGAATCCCCAAAGAAGAAAACGAAGATAAAGAGGTTTCCGGTTTCGGATTTTCTGGTTCGGATTTCGGATTTGTTTCGGATTTCGACATTCGGATTTCGGATTTTTGATGAGAATCGGTCTCACCTACGACCTGAAGGCGGAGGACAACGGCGCCGGGCTGCCGGACGACTTTCAGGAGGAGTTCGACAGCCCCGCCACCATCGAGGCCATCGCCTCCGTGCTGCGCCGTCTTGGTCATGAGGTTAGCCTGCTGGGCGACGGCCGGGAGTTGCTGGAGCGACTCCTGGCGCGGCCGCCGGAACTGGTCTTCAACATTGCCGAGGGTCACGGCGTCAGTCGCTCCCGCGAGGCGCGCGTGCCTGCCGTCCTGGAAATGCTCGGCATTCCCTATACCGGTTCCGACCCGCTCACCCTCGCCGCCACCCTCGACAAGGATTGCGCCAAACGCCTCGCCGCCTCCGCCGGCGTCACCATCCCCCAGGGTTTCGTCCTCGATCCTCGATCTTCGATCCTCGATCTTCGATCCTCCATCCTCGATCTGCCGTTTCCTGTGATCGTCAAGCCCGCCTGGGAAGGCTCCAGCAAGGGAATTCGCAACAAGTGCCTGGTAGCTTCCCCCGCCGAACTGGAGGAGGTCGCGCGCTCCCTGCGGCGCGATCACCCCCAGCCGATCCTGGTCGAGGAGTTCATCGACGGGGACGAATTGACGGTCGGGCTGGTGGGGAATGATCCGCCCGAGATCATCGGCGTGATGCGGGTGCTGCCGAACGAGACGGATCGGCCGTTTGTCTACAGCCTTGAGGTCAAACGCGACTTCCGCCGCCTGGTACGGTATGAATGCCCGGCACAGCTGCCGCGAGAGGTCAGCGCCGCCGTCGAGCGGGCTGCCCTGGCCGTGTGGCGCGTGCTGGGCTGCCGCGACGTGTCGCGCATCGACTTCCGCCTGCGCGGTGGCGTGCCGTACTTCCTGGAGGTCAATCCGCTGCCCGGCCTGAACCCGGAGTCGAGTGATCTGGTCATCCTGGCGGAGTTGCGCGGCTGGAGCCATGCGCAGCTGATCGAGCGCATCCTGGCGGCGGCCCTCAACAGGACGAAGGAGGAACGATGAAGGATGAATCAAACGGGATGTACGGATTCCTCCTTCATCCTTCCTCCCTCATCCTTTCCAGTATTGGCTTTTCGGGTTGTCTCAACCTTGCGTATGTGGCTAGATACTATGGGCGCTCCATCCAGCCGGAGTAAATTGCCCGAAGCCCCTCGGTTGTCTCCGTGGCTTGTGGCGTTGCGCGGCGGCTCGCCTAGCGGAGTACCGCACGGCTCCCCGCCGCTTGGCAGGTAGATTTGATGGTTGCGCACAAGGTTCTCATCCTCTACAACGAGCCGGTCCTCCCTGGCGACCACCCCGACGCTCTTTCGGAGCACGAAATCCTGTACACGGTGGACGCCGTCGCCGCCACCCTCGCCAGTGCCGGCTATCAGGTTGAGCGGCTCGGGGCGAGTTACGACCCCGCTGCCCTGCTGGACGGTCTGCGGCGGCACCGGCCTGACGCCGTTTTCAACCTCTTCGAGGGCACCGCCGACCACGGGCACACGGAGGCCTACGCCGCCGGTCTGATGCAGTGGCTCGGCATTCCGTTCACGGGCTCGCCGTTCGAGGCGCTAACCGTGGCCCGCAACAAGCACTGGGCCAAGCACCTCCTCCGCGGCGCCGGTCTGCCCACTGCCGATTTCTTCGTCGTGGAAGCGCTGCCGGTGCCGGCCTCTGCTCTGTCCTGGCCGGTCATCGTCAAGCCGGCCCTCGAAGACGCCAGCGTCGGCGTCGATCAGCAGAGCGTCGTCACGAACCAGCAAGCCCTGGAGGAACGTGTCGCCCACGTGTTGCGGCACTACGGCGCGCCCGTTCTGGTCGAGCAGTTCATCCCTGGCCGTGAGTTCTCCGTGGGCGTTATCGAAGCGCCCGATTTGCGCACCTTGCCGGTCTCCGAAATTGTCTTCCTTGAGAAGCCCGGCCTGTGGCCAATCGTCACCTTCGACGCCAAATGGAAGCCCGGCTCGGAGGATTACGAAGCGACTCCGCCGCGGTATCCGGCTGAGGTGCGACCGCGGTTGGGCGAGCGCTTGGCGGCGCTGGCGCTGGAGGCGTTCCGTCTCGTGGGCTGTCGCGATTACGCCCGGGTGGATTTTCGGGTGCGGCCGACAGGCCGGCCGTATATCCTGGAGGTGAACCCGAACCCCGACTTCAGCCCCGACGCGGGGCTGTCCGGCGGTCTCGGCGCGGCGGGGCTGACGCACGCGAGCTTTACCGTCCAACTCGTCAAGAATGCCCTGGCCAGAGGTCAGAAGTCCGAGGTCAGAGCCCGAGCGCCAGCGAGGGAGCCTGCTACGCCCTCGCTGGCGCTCGGGCTCTGAGATCTCGCCGAAGGAGGTTGCCGATGCTCGGCTCTTTGCCCGTGCTAAACCTGGCGGAAGCGACCTACGAGTGCATCTTTGGCCGCGGTTGTGATGGCATTTGTTGCCAGAATGGCCGGCCCGCGGTGTACCCGGAAGAGGCCGCCCGGATCGACCAGAACCTCGACAAGTTCCTGCCGCACTTGCGGCCCGAGGCGCGGGAAGTGATCGAGGCCGACGGCTACCTCAGCGGCCGGATCAAGATGGGCCAGCCGATGATGCGCGTCGCCAAGGGCTGGTGCGTCTTCTTCAATCAGGGTTGTGTGCTGCACAAGGTCGGCGCCGAGGAAGGCGAGGCGTACCGCTACAAGCCGTCGCTCTGCGCCCTGTTCCCCCTCGCCAAGGATGAAAAGGGGCGCTGGTATGTGCGGCAGCATGGCTACAAGGGCGAGGCGTGGGATCTGTTCTGCCTCGCGCCCGACGCCTCGCCACAGCCCGCCGCCGAATCGCTCCGCGCGGAGATGGAGCTTGCCCAGCGCTTCGAGGCCGAGGCGGCGGCGAAGGCTTCCTGACACCTTGCCCCAACGCTGGCGCTCCCGTAGCCTGCCAGCATGAAGCTGAAAACGGCCCTGCATTCGGTGAGTTATGCCGGCGTCTGGCCGGGACAGGCATGTCTGTCGCTCGATACCTTCCTGGAGCGCGCCCGCACCCTCGGCTTCGAGGCGGTGATGCTGATGGCCAAGCGCCCGCATCTCTCGGTCCTCGATTACGACAGCGACGCACGCCGGCGATTGCGACAACAGCTGGAACGACTTGGCCTGCGCGTCGCCTGTCTGGCTGGCTACACTGATCTGTCACTTGGGACGGAGCGGCCCGACATCCCCACGCGCGAAATGCAGATCCTCTACGTGCGCGAACTGTGCCGCCTGGCTCAAGATCTCGGCTGCAACCTGGTACGCATCTTCACCGCCTTCGACCACCCCGCCGCGAGCTTCGATCAGCAATGGGGTTGGTGCGTCGCGGGGCTGCGCGAGTGTGCCCGGCTGGCGGCGGGCTTCGGCGTGACGGTCGGCGTTCAGAACCATCACGATACGGCAGTCCATCACGAGAGCCTGTTCGACCTGCTCGAGGAAGTCGCCGAGCCGAACTGCAAGGCGATGTTCGACGCCTGGGCGCCTGCCCTGCAGGGCGTCGATCTCACCGCCGCCGTGCGCCGCCTGGCGCCGTACATCGTCCATACGACCGTCGCCGACTACGTCCGTCGCCCGCGCTTCCGCTATCAGCCGCCGCTGGTCAACTACACCCGCGAGAGCGACGCCGTCCGC
>DASPXY010000056.1:0-8356 GCA_035637055.1 Gemmataceae bacterium
GCCACGGGGCCTGACCGCAGGTCTCCTCGATGCTCCACAGCACCCCAGGGAGACCTCCGGTCAGCCGCCGTGGCACGGTCAGGAGACCGTGCCACAACAGAACACTGTCACTACCGGCGGGCTTACGCCGCGCCGCTCGCCGAGCGCGTCAGCCGCCCGTTAGGCGCCGGAGCACGTTGCCGAGCGTCGTCAGGTTCTCGGCAGCCTGCGCCGCTTGGCGGGTCGCGGCTGCCGTCTGCTTGCTCACCTGGTCGATGTTGCGCATCGCCTGGCGGATCTGCACCATGCCCGTAGCCTGCTGAGCTACCGACGCGGCGATCTGCGTCCCCAACCGTGCCGCGTCCGTCAGCGCATCCGCCAGCGCCCGAATCGTTTCGCCGGCCTGCTCGCCCACCTTGACGGCCCCGGCCACGCCCTTCGTCACCTCCTCCGTCGAGCGCACCGCCTGGCCGGTCGCCTTCTGAATCTCTCCGAGAATTTGCCGGACCTGCGTGGTCGCCTTTTTGGACTGATCCGCCAGCGCCTTGACCTCGCCGGCCACCACCGCGAAGCCGCGGCCGTGTTCGCCGGCGCGCGACGCCTCGATGGCAGCGTTGAGAGCCAGCAAGTTCGTTTGCTCGGCGATGTCGTTGACGGTCGCAATGATCTCGCCGATCGCCTGGGCCTGCTCGGCCAGGGTAAGGATGGCCTCGGCGGTCGCCTCCACCTGCTCCTTGACCTGGGTCATCGCCGCCTGCGACTCTTCCACCGCCTGCTTG
Source organism: Gemmataceae bacterium (assembly GCA_035637055.1). Classification (GTDB taxonomy): domain Bacteria; phylum Planctomycetota; class Planctomycetia; order Gemmatales; family Gemmataceae; genus DASPXY01. Next base: position 759 of record DASPXY010000056.1, read on the forward strand.
CCCGCCTTGCCGACTTCGAGCGTGCGCTGCGCCGCCTCGCCGACACTGCGTGCCCGCTGCGCCGCCTGATCGGCCGTCTGCGTCACCTCGTCAACGGTGGTCACGGTCTGAGCCACCGCTGCGGCCTGATCCTGCGCCCCCGCTGCCTGCTGCGTCGTGCCGGCAAGGATCTCCGCGGCGGAGGAAGCCAGTTGGCTGACGGTCTGCCGCACCGGAATAGTGATCGAGCGCACCAGGACGAAACCGCCGAGGGCGACGACAAGTACGCCCAGTCCGGTCCCCAGGCCAATGACCCAGTAAGTGGCCTGCTCGGCCTCTCTGGCCTCCCGGTCGCGCCGGTCCAGCAAGTCCCTTTCTTCGCTCTCGATGGCCGTCACCATTCCCCGGATCTCTTCCAGCAAGACTCTTGCCTTGCTCTTGAGGAGCATTTCGCCCAGGGCCTTCAAATCCTTGTCTTTTTCGCTCGCTGCGATTTGTTCCTCAAAGAGATCGCGTTTCTCCTTGAGCAGACCAGCGAGTTTCTTGAGGTTGCTGCGCTGCTTCTCGTTGTCCGACGTCAGGGGCTTGATTTCCTTCTCGGCATTCTCAAGGTCACCGAGCGCGGCCCGGTGCAGCTGCAAGTACGTCGTCGCGTGGGTGAGGAGGTAGGCACGTTGCGAGGACTCGGCCTCGAGAAAAGCGCCCCACAGCCGGTGCAGCTGCCCGATGACCTTGTACGTGTGGGCGACGCGCTCGCTGGTGTCGATCAGCTTGGCCGTGCCGCGGTACGAGACGAAGCCGATCACCAGCAGGAGGAGCAGCACGCCCGCGAAGGCCACACCGATCTTCCTGCCGACGGTCATCTGGAACATCGTTCTCCCTCCAGGCGGACTACGCGCCCGGTTCCTCGCGTTGCTCGATCAAGAGACGGGGATCCTGTAACAGAACGTCCCCGTCGAGGACGATCAGGGCGTCGTCAGTGACGCCGCGCACATAGGTCCGAGCAATGCCGCCGATCGGTCCCGACGGCTCCGACACACGTTCCGGCGGCAGCGCGACGACCTCGGTGGCCGCGTCGGCCAGCACGCCGAACTCATCGCGGTTGTCGCCAAGAACGAGAACCCAGGACAGGTCCGTCAGGCCGCGCGAGCTGACGCCGAGGAAGGGCCGCAGGTCGATGAGGGCGAGGATCTGGCCGCGCAGGGTGGTGACGCCGGCGAGAAAATCTGGCCCGCCTGGCACGGGCGTCAGGTCGGTCAGGCGGGCGACTTCGCGGACATGGCGCGCCTCGATGCCGTAGCGCTCGTCGCCGAGGCGGAACACGACGACCTCCAGTTGCAGCCCATCGGCCGTGGTCTGCTCCACGGGGCGGGCCAGAACGCGGGCGCGTTCGTCCATCAATACCCTGGCTCGCTCGGGGGTGACGTGCGCGGCCTCCTCAGTCGCTGCGATGGCTCGTTCGAGGCGTTTGCGCACCTTCACCCAGTTGACGCCCTCGCGGTCCTGCCGTTTCTCCGGTTTCATGATTCATCTCTCGGCACGTCGAGCAGAGCCAGTTGCGCCTCCGCTGCTTCGGCCAGCTGTCCGGCGTGTTCACCATCGGACAGTGGGAGGATCTGTTCCGGCGGACAGGCGGAGCACAGGTCACGGACATTGCGGTAGGCCCGCCGCGCCCCCTTGGTGTTACCGCTGCGCTGCAGGATCGCTCCGAGCGTGAAATGAGCCAGTGCAAGCGAGCGGTCGAGATAAAGCACCCGGCGGAGCGCACGAGCCGCTTCGGCGAGGCGTCCGAGTTCCAGCAGCAGGACCGCGTGCAGATACGCCAGTTCCGCCGACAGCGGGTATTGCGCTACCGCGGCGGCGCAGCCACGCTCCGCAGCGGCGGCGTCGCGATTGGCCAGCGCTCGGATGTCTCGTGAGGCAGCCTCGGCGTCGCGGTCAGGTCGTGGCTTGGCTTGTCCGGGAGGGCGAGGCTCCTGCCGAGCCGCGCTGTCCAAGCCCGGCTCGGCAGGAGCCTCGCCCTTCCATTTAGGATATAATACCGCGGGTTTGTCCGCTGACCTACGGTAGAAGACGCCCTCGTTCGTCGTAATCACCTCGAACGGCGCCATGTCGGTCAGCAGCGGGTCAGCAGAGGCGGTCAGCAGCCAGCCGCCCTCCGCCAGTGCGTCGAACAGTCGCCCGGCCACGCTCCGCACGGTGTCACAGTCGAAGTAGATCAGGACGTTGCGGCACAGGATCAAATCCAGGCCCCACGTGCCGGTTGCGAACGATGGGTAAACGTCCAGCGCCAGGTTCAAGTGCTGGAACGCGACGCGGCGCCGAATCCGCTCCTCGACCTGATAGAGCTTGCCGGCCGGCCGCAGGTACGGGATCGCCGCCACGGCGCCTTCGCCTCGTAGCGACCACGCTCCGTAGGTTGCGCGCCACGCCCGCGCCAGCGCCGCCCGGCAAATATCCGTCGCGAGCAGACTGGATCGGTCCGCCAGCCCGAGTTCCTCGAAGAGGATCGCCAGCGAATAGGCTTCCTCGCCGGAGGCACAGCCGGCGCTCCAGGCGCGGATCGGATGGCCGCGGCGAGCCAGCGCCGGCAGCACCTCATTGCGGAGGAATGCGAACTGCTGCGGTTCGCGAAAAAAATACGTCTCGCCGACGGTCAACTCGTCGAGGAGGTTGTCGAAGGCGCGGGCGTCCGTCGCCAGCAATTCGAGATAGGCGAGAACGTCTGCCACGTGCGCGCAGCCCATCGCCTTGCGGATTCCCAGTTCGGCGCTGCCTTCTCGGCCCGCGAAGGACAGCCCGGTGCGCTGGGCGACGAAACGGGCGACGGCAGCAGAGGCGGGGTCGGACCAGGTCATGGCGAGCTGCCCTCCGCATTCGCCAGCACCTCTGCCAGCAGGGTCACCTCGGAGGCCGACAGGAACGTCTGCAGGTCGTGGATCAGCACGAGGCCGTCGGGGCATTTCGCGACCTCGGCGACGTAGTCAACGCCCGGCAACACCGCCTCGGCTCGATCGACGTTCGCCGCAGCGAGGCGCGTCACTTCCAGGGCATGATCCACGCGCAGGGCGACCAGCCGCCCGCCGGCGCTCGCGACGATCAGGTGATCGGTGTGCTCCGGCGCCCGGGCCGGCAGACGGAAGCGGCGGCGAATGTCGAGGACGGGGACGATGGTCCCGCGCACGTTGATGATCCCCTCGACGATCGCCGGTGCTTGCGGAAGCGGGGTCAAGGTGACGGCGCGCAGCAGTTCGCGGACGTCGGCAACGGGCAGACCGTAGCGCTGCCCACCGATCTCGAACACCAGGATCTCGCGGGCTGTCTGGGTCACCGCGCTGGCCCTTGACTGCCTGAGTGAAACCCCTCCCCCAACCCCCTCCCCGAAACGGAGAGGGGGAGCAAGAGCAGTTGTCTTTTCTTCTCCCCCTCTCCGTCTCGGGGAGGGGGTTGGGGGAGGGGTTTCGCGCTGGCCCCTCAGGTTGCTCACCACAGGGTATAGCCGCCGTCGATGACGAGCAGCGCGCCGGTCATGTAGCTCGATGCCTCGGAAGCGAGGTAGACCGCGAGCGGCCCCAATTCGGCGGGTTCGCCGAGACGGCCCATCGGAATGATGGTTTCGATTTCCTGACGCAGCGCGGGCCTTTCGCGAAACCAGCGGCGGTTGGCGTCGGTCATGAAGCCCCCCGGCGCGATGGCGTTGACCGTGACTCCGTGCGGCGCCCAGTCGGCGGCAACGGCGCGCGTGAAACCGGCCAGCGCCGCCTTGGCCGTCTCGTAGTGGCGTCCGTGGATATTACGGGTCGCAATTTGTCCACAGATCGACCCGATATTGATGACCCGGCCCCAGCGCCGCGGCAGCATGGCGCCGCCGATGTGCTTGGTGCAGAGGACTGCGCTCGTCAGGTTCAGGTCCATGAGCCGCTGCCAATCCTGAGACGATTGCTCCAGGAGGGGGACATTCTCGCGGCGGCCACCGACGTTGTTGACGAGAATATCAAGGGGGCCGTGGTTGGTCAGGGCGATGGAGCAGAAGCGCTCGACGGCATCGGGCGTCGTCAGGTCGGCGGGGACAGCATCGACGGAGCGACCGAGCGCCGCGAGTTCTTGCTGAGCCTGGCGCAGCGATTCCGCGTCGCGGCCGACGATCACCAGGTCGGCGCCGGCCTCGGCGAGCGCCTGCGCCATGGCGCGCCCCAGGCCGCGACTGGCCCCGGTGATCAGGGCGCGGCGGCCGTCCAGTCGGAAGGTATCCAGAACGCCCATGTCACTCCCTCATGGTGGAAGACTGCGGGAGAAAACCCCTCCCCCCAACCCCCTCCCCTGCAAGGAGAGGGGGAGCAAGCCAAACAGCATCTTTTCTTCTCCCCCTCTCCGTTGCGGGGAGGGGGTTGGGGGGAGGGGTGCTCTCTGGCGTCCTTACGGCAGGTCCGCCGGCCGCTTGCCGATCCGCACGGTTAGCGTCCGCCGCTCGCCGTCGCGCACGACCTCGATCGGCACTTCCTGACCGACCTCCGTCTCCAGGATCGATTGCCGCAACTGCCGCATCGGGTTGACAACGCTCAGCGCATCCTTGTTGTACCCTACGATCACGTCACCCGGACGCAGCCCGGCTTTGCTCGCGGCCTGACCGCGCACCACCTGGACGACCTGCACCCCACCCGCCTTCTTCAATCCCAGGGCCTTTAGCTGCGCGGGCGTCAGGTCGTCCATCGCCACGCCGATGTAGCCGCGCGTGACCTCGCCTGCGCTCACCAATTGATCGACGATCTTCTTGACGGTATTGCTGGGAATGGCGAAACCGATGCCCTGGTTGCCGCCGTTCTCGGTGGCGATGGCGACGTTGACGCCCGCGAGCCGACCATATTGGTCGAACAGTGGCCCACCCGAGTTGCCGGGGTTGATCGGCGCGTCGGTCTGGATCAGTTCGACCAGCGTGACGCGGTCGAGCAGGCGGCCCTTGGCGCTGATGATGCCGTGCGTCACCGTATGCTTCAGCCCCAGCGGACTGCCCAGCGCCAGCACCAAATCGCCGCGCTGCACGTCCCGATCGCTGTCCGCGAATTCCGTCGTGAGGTTCGCCTCCTCGGCCAGGCCGGCAGGCAAGTCGGCCGGCAGGCGCAGGACCGCCAGGTCGGTGACGGCGTCGGCCAGCACGCGCTCGCCCGCCGCCAGCTCCACCGTCTGCCCGCTGGCAAAGGTGACGCGCAGACGGTCGGCGCCGCGGACGACGTGATGGTTCGTGAGGATATAGCCGGGGCGAACGATCAGGCCCGAACCGACGCCCGACTGGCGATAAGAACGATCCGTTTCGGGGTCGAAGTAGAGCGCCCCGGCCCGATCCGGCCGCTCGCTGCCGCGTGCCTCGCGGTAATTCGCCACATTGACGACGCTCGGGGTGACCTTTCGCACCACCTCCCGGAAGCCGAGCGATACGAGGTTGACGCGCTTGTCCAGAAGGTCGAGCATCTGGCGGGCGGCCTCAGCTTCGGCGCGCAGTTCGGCCCGGCGGCGTGCGTAGGCGGCGTCCGCCTCGGCCTTGCCTTCGAGGGAGCGCCAGCGTGCCGCCAGCATCGGCGAGAGGAACAGCGTCGCCAGGGCCGTGAGCAGGCACAAGGTCACGGGCCAGAGCAGCGCCGACCATCCGCGGCGGGGCACAGGGTGGCCTACCACCGTCGGCGGGTCCGCCTGTTGTGGCACGGTCTCCTGACCGTGCCACGATGCCGGACCGTAGGTCTCCCTGCACTCCGGGAGACCTACGGTCAACTCCGTGGCACGGTCAGGAGACCGTGCCGCAACGGTGCCCTCGCCGTCAGGGATGCGGTCGCTCTCGGGAGGGTCGTGGCGCTCGTCCATAAGAACTCGCAACTGTGCCGCTGGCGGTTGGATGTCGAACCGCGCGGCGGGTCGATTGGAAGACTCCTCATGTCAGGATCCATCGTACCCGGACCTTGCACGGCCACGAAGGGAATTTCGTCCATCCTACGAGCGAAGGGCGGCGAGCAGTTCAGCGCTGGTGACGTACTCCATACCAAGCCCCAAACCCTCGGCGCGGGCGGTGGTCTGCAGCAACCCGGCGGCGGGCACGTCGATGCCGGCGCTGGCGTCTTCGACCATCACGACGCGGAAGCCGACGCGGCGCAGGTCGCGGGCGGCGTAAAAGCAGCAGATGTTCGTCGCGATGCCGCAGACGACGACATTGCCGCAGCCGCTGGCCCGGAGCACGGCCGGGAAGCCGGGATGCTGAGCGGTGACGGCGTACGCCTCGAAATCGCGGTCGAACCCCTTGCGCCAGACGGTGTGAAAGCGGCTCGTGTCCAGGCCCGGCAGAAAGTCGGCGCCGGGTGTCCCCATGACGCAGTGCGGCGGATAGAGGTTGTCGCGCCGCCCGAGGAAACTGCGATGGTCAGGCGGATGCCAGTCCTGGCTGGCGTCGATGCGCGCCCACGGCAATGCGAGCAAACGATTCACCGTCGGGACGATTTCCCGACCGCCCGGCACGGGTAGTTCTTGCGGGCACAGACTGGTGAAACCCTGCTGGACATCCACCACGAGCAGACAGGTTTCGCGCACTGGCAACGGTTCCATGTTTCCTCAGCCCCAGCAAGGGTATAATGACCGCGATTCACCTCCACAGGAGGGACGCGCGATGACCCTCGAAATCCACCGCGTTCAGGTCTGGTCGGGGGAGATCTCCGACCGGCCCGGGGCAGCCGCCGCCAAGTTGGAATTGCTGGCCCACGCCGGCGCCGACCTGGAATTTGTATTCACCCGCCCGCATCCGACCAAACCCGATAGCGGTATGCTCTTCCTGGCGCCAATCACCGGGACAGAACAGACCGCGGCGGCGCGGGCCGTGGGCCTGGGACCAGCCATCGACACAGCCATGCTCCGTGTCGAGGGCGCGAACCGTCCGGGGATTGGCTACGAACTGATGAGCCGGCTGGCGGTGGCGGGAATCAATCTGCGCGGCCTGTCGATCTCGGCGGTGGCGGGTCGCTTCGCCGCTTACCTGGCGTTCGACAGCGCCGACGTTGCCACGCTGGCGCTCCGGGTGCTGGCAACATTGGACTAGCCATTTACCTCGGCTGGTCTGCTCACGTTCCGGCGCCCGCTTGCCGATCCTATCCGTATCGGCGCATTCGGCGCTGGCTTTTTGCGTACCTCAGGGCGTGCGGCGTGTCAAGCGCCGCGCACCGAGGGTTCGGGATACCCTCGGGAGACCCCAGGCTCACGGCAACACCGTGGGCCCGGGGCGCCTTTGTCACTTCGATGCCAGTTCCTTCACGAAGACGTTGCGGAACCACAGCGGCGTCCCGTGAACCTGCAACTCGATCGGCCCCTCGGGGGGAACCTTGCCGCCCAGCATATCGGCGTTGTCCACGACGAGTTTGTCGTTCAGTTTGACCGTCACCTTGGTGCCGACCATCTTGATGTAGAAGGTGTTCCACTCGCCGGGCTTGTTGTCGGCAACGACGAGGGGCACCTTGCCCGGCGTGCCTGCCGCATTGTTCCACAGGCCGCCGCTGCCCTCCTTGTTGTCCCAGATCTGCACCTGCGGCCGCCCGCGCAGGTAGACGCCGCTGTCGCCGCCCTTGGTGATCTTCCAGTCCACCCACATC